>CADBPJ010000044.1 GCA_902796445.1 uncultured Ruminococcus sp.
AGACAAGAACACGGAAAGAAACCCTTTGACGATGATGATACTCCTAAGTCAAGCGGCAAGAAAAAAGATAACACATCTAAGAAGAAACTCAAAAATCGTAAGAAAGCAGAAAAAACAAAGAAAATCACCCAAAGCACAACTGATCCCGAAAGCGGACTTTTCGTAAAAGGTGAACATCAAAGGCAATTTGCATATGAGGCTCACACAGCTTGTGACAAAAATGGTTTTGTTCTTGAAACAATAATAACCCCCGGCAATGTTCACGATAGCGTAGCATTTGATGATGTATATGATAAACTTGTAGAAAACTTTCCGGAAGTAGAAACTATAGTAGCAGACAGTGCATACAAAACACCCCATATTTGCAAAAAGATATTTGATGACGGCAGAGTTTTATCCACAGCATACAAAAGACCGATGACAAAGAAAGGCGGTCACGAATGGTGGAAATATGTATATGATGAATATTATGATTGTATTATCTGTCCTGAATATCAAGTGTTAGATTACAGAACAACAAACCGTGATGGATACAGAGAATACAAAAGCAATCCTGAAATATGTAAAAATTGTCCCACCAGACATTTATGCACAGAATCAAAGGATTGTGTAAAAACTGTAACCAAGCATATATGGTCTGATTATATAGAACTTGCAGAAGATATTCGGCACACACCCAAATATGCAGATTTATACAAATTGCGAAAAGAGAAAATTGAGAGAGTATTTGCAGACGCAAAAGAAAAACACGCAATGAGATATACTCCTTATACAGGTCTTGCACAGGTAACAAACTGGGTAAGGCTTAAGTATGCTACAATGAATTTAAAAAAGCTGGCAAAATGGAAATGGAAGGTGAATAATACCCCTTCCAAATTGCTTGATTTTATCGTGATTTTAATAAAAAAACGAAGAAGAACCCGAAGCTTGCTTGATGCAAATTTGGGTTCTTCGACAGTCTGAAGGGGTGTTGCCTAACGCAACACCCCCTTAAGTATCCTATTTTTTATTGAATACCCATAACAATATAAATAATGCTAATATAATTCCCCCGCCGATTAAAGCAACGGGAACTCTCAATGATGGCGAAATCATCTGCGGTATCTCCACCATATCAGGGAAATCCATCTTGTTAACCTCTATAATAGGTTCGTTTTTAAGCTCCATTGAGCCGTCTGACTTTTCAAGGACAAGTCTGTTTTTCATATACACAGATTTCAAATTGTCAAGCTCCATATCCGTAAACGGAATAAAATCGTTGCGTACATTTAAAATCTGGTAGTTGTCCGTAACCTTGTCGGTACGGCGTAATATTGTACCATTATAGAAGCATAAATCGGTACTGTATCTCACATAGTAAAATCCGTCACCAAGGTCATATACGTGAGTTATGGCATTGAACTTGCCATCACCGTTATGCTCGTTTACTGCAAGAGAATATTGTGACATTTGAGAATAGCTTCCAACATCAAATTCGTCCGTAAACTCCGCCGTACGTGATAGAACACGTGATAGTCGGGTTTTCTCCTCCTCGGTTATATTATAGAGTATATTTGCATGGCTTACGTTCTGCGATGCATCCTCCTTTAGCTTTGAGAAGAACACCGTCAGCGGATTATTGTAATATGATATATCCACCTCCGAATGAAGATATTCCGCTGTAAAGCTTAATATTCCAAATGTTTCCTTTGCTTTAGTCGGAGTAATCTGCATAAAAGCATCATTATCAATTACTGTATAGCATTCTTCTGCTATTTTATCCTCACCCATATACTCTGTATAGACAATATAACGATAATCCCCTGCATCAGCAAGAGCAAGCTCAGCTATATGACCGCTCGCAACAGCATATGGCTTTTTAAGTGTGGTTATAATCTCTGCTGATTTTTCTTTACTCTTATATCTGTATATATCTGTGCATATACACCTGCTGTTACCATCTGAATAAACTATTATAAGACACGCATCAGCACCATTTTTAAAATTCACGGTGTCGGCATACAAAACACCTGTGGGGCAATATTTTGTTATATCTACAAAATCACCCACACCCGACGTTGATACAACACCGCAGTTTAACATGGCAGAATTCAATGTCTTAGCAAAGGGAGCGGCATATTCCGTTTCAGATGCAAAAGCAACGGGTATGATTTGTGACAATATAAGAAGTAATACAGAAATAAATACCATACATTTTCTCATTATGCTTTTCATCCCGTTCACCCCCCTTTTAGGATACACTTTCTCCATGATACAAGTCTACTCGTATATTATATTACTAAATGTGTTACATTTCAACATTTTTCGCCTTAATTATCTGTTACATATACTTTACATTTATTACACAATGTGAGCACGTGTGCCAAAACAAAAAGACGTGCCAAAAAGCACGCCCAACATATTTATTCTATCACAACTGGATTCGTTTGTAAATACTTTTTTGAAAAAACGCAAAATATTCTGCCTTTTATACAAAAACTTTTTAAAATCATTTGGTATTCTGCCTATTGATTTTGCTATTTGTTTATGGTACTATATAGATGTAAAGAGAAACAGGAGGTAAGGTCCAATGAGAACTTAAAAAAGACTTAAAACGAAGCCTCATCAACAATTAATCTGAACGGATTCAAAAAAACACGGCGGTGTTAAAACGCTTTATATAGATAGAGTATAAAAATACTCTGAGGCAGAGGCAAAGTTCAGGTTAAGAAAAAAGATTTCGGATATTAAGTCAGAAGCAAAAATCCTTTTACAAAACAGAGTATATCACAAACAAGAAGGTATTCTCCTTAGAGAAAATGGATTGAGAGAGTTTGAAAAAGATAGAAAAGCAAGAGTAAAAGGAAATCAATAGAAAGAGAGGTAAACAATATGATGTTAGATAATAAAATCGAACAGAAATAACCCTTGGTTGTAGGTGTTGATGCAATCAAGGGTTATTTCTTTTTTTATCTGAATTCTACAGTTCTTATTTTTAAATCGCATAAAATCAAAGGTGTCGGCCTTGATATAAAACGCGGATTTTAAAAATTACCCAGCTTATGTAAATAGTCACTTGAAGCCTTAAGACTCGGTTCAAAATCGTATGGGCAGTCATCCTGTTCAACGCAGAAATGCGTAACTCCACATTCCTCTGCTGTCTTTATTATTTTTGCAAAGTCCATATTACCGTTACCAACCTCTGTGATTTCCGTATATAAAGCGCCCTTATCACTCCTCGTAACTTTCATATCCTTCAGATGGATTATATCTATTCTTCCGCGAAGCTTCTCTATCCATGAACAAACATCTCCGCCTGCATTCTGTACCCAATATGAGTCGAGGCAAAATGTTACATTGTCACATGTACCCTCCATAAGAATTTCCATTATATTCTTACCGTTTGGAAGCTTAACAAACTCTCCGCTATGGTTATGATATGTAAATTTCATACCCTCTTTTTCAAGCCGTTTCGCGACTTTGTTTATATCCTCAATAACCTCTTCCGGTTTGTCACCAAAAGCCAGGCCGCCCACACCAACATTTGTTGTACCAAGCTTCTTGTGATTTTCTATCACTGTTTCGATGTCTTTTTTCATCTGCTCAAAATTTTCGTGAGTACCAATAATCTCGATGCCTGCATCATTTGCCATTTCGCGGAATTTGTCATATGCAAATCCGTAACAACCCGCCGTCTGTACCTCATCATAGCCAAGCTCTTTCAGCTTTTTAAATGTGGCGCGTGCCTCTTCTTCCGTTTTGAAGTGGTCACGTACTGAATAAAGTTGCAATCCTATTTTATTCATTTTTTTGTACCTCTTTTCTTTGTTTTAAATATCCTTATTATATATAATTTGTAAATAATTGTCAAGCATTTTGCATAAGTTATACCTGCAATTATTTATTGCAAAAGCCTGAATGAATAATGTAGTGAAAACGTGTCTTGTGCCTTAACCATTTCTATGGTACAACTGCTTATTCTCATACTTAGGCTCACAACTTACGTTTATACCAAGACGGCGAAGATTCATTTCGTCCTCCTCGCTGATTATTACTGAGAAATGTGCATCACTGCCTGCAAGCTTTGAAAGCTGTTTTGTGGCAAGCTCTGCTACCTTATCCGTCTTTGCAGATACTGTCAGTGCCAAAAGCACTTCTTCAATGTGCAGACGCGGGTTTTTATGCTTTAAATACTTCGTTTTTAAGTCGCAAATCGGCTCTAAAACATCTGCCGAAATAAGATGCATACTATCATCTATACCGCCTAAGGTCTTTAGAGCATTAAGCATAAGTGCAGACGCCGCACCTAATGTAGATGATGTCTTCCCTGTTACAACCTGTCCGTCAGGCAATACCATTGCCGCCGCAGGAGAGCCTGTAGTTTCGGCTTTAACTAATGATGCAGACACTGCAGGACAAATATCGCTCGTTATACCCGATTGGTTCATCAAAAGCTCAAGCTTTCTGATTTCTCCATCACCTGTTTCCTGATTTTTATACTTTCTTACTGCCGCCGCATAGTATCTGCGTAATATTTCCATATTTGATGCTTCACGGCAAGCCTCATCATCAATAATGCAGTTGCCTGCCATATTAACACCCATATCTGTTGGTGAATTATACGGACATTCGCCTTGAATTTTCTTGAATGTGGCACTAAGCACAGGAAAAATCTCGACATCACGATTGTAGTTTACCGCCGTTTTGCCGTATGCCTCTAAATGGAACGGGTCAATCATATTAATATCGTTTAAGTCCGCCGTTGCCGCCTCATACGCAAGGTTTACAGGGTGCTTTAATGGTATGTTCCAGATGGGGAATGTTTCAAACTTTGCATAGCCTGCTGTTACACCACGCTTGTAATCATGATAAAGCTGGCTTAGGCAAGTCGCCATTTTACCACTGCCCGGGCCGGGTGCGGTTACAACTATAAGCGAACGGCTTGTTTCTATATATTCGTTTTTACCAAATCCTTCCTCGCTCACTATGTGCGCGACATCAGATGGATAGCCCTCTATTGGATAATGACGATAGCAATGTATTCCCAATGCCGTAAGACGCTTGTAGAACGCATCTGCCGAGGGTTGGGCATTGTAGCGTGTAAGTACCACACTGCCGACAAATAATCCCAATTCACGGAAAGTATCTATTAGCCTTAGGACATCCTCGTCGTATGTTATTCCCAAATCTCCGCGGATTTTATTCGACTCTATATCCGCTGCATTTATGGCGATTACTATTTCAACCTCATCCTCTAACTGCTGGAGCATACGCATTTTACTATCAGGCTCAAAGCCGGGCAGAACACGTGATGCATGGTAGTCATCAAACAGCTTTCCGCCGAATTCAAGATATAACTTTCCGCCAAATTGAGCTATTCTCTTGCGAATTTGCTCCGATTGTGTTTTTAAATATTTTTCGTTATCAAAACCGATCCTTTTCATTTGAATTACATTCCCTTCGAGATTTAAACATTACTGTAGATAAGTATATCACATTTATGTTGAAAAAAAAAGAGGTTTTTTTCAAATTTTTTTATTTTTGATTGAATTATACGTGATTGTGTGATAAAATATACAGTGTCTGATTTGGACAATTAAAATGTAAAGAGGAATTTAATAAATGGTTGCAATAATAGATTATGGTGCAGGCAATCTGCACAGCGTTAAAAACGCATTGGACTTTTTGGGTGTCGACTCGGTTATAACGAAAGATAAAGATGAGATTTTATCTGCCGACCACGTTATATTACCCGGGGTAGGCTCGTTCGGCGATGCTATGGAATGTATAAATAACAGCGGTCTTTACGATGTTATCAAGAAAGCCGCAGACGGAAGCCGTCCTTTTTTAGGAATTTGCCTTGGCTTGCATCTGCTTTTTGATGAGAGTGAGGAAAGTCCTGGGGTTAGGGGACTTGGTATTCTATCGGGTAAGGTTGTAAAAATCCCCGATTGCGGTCTTAAAATACCGCATATGGGTTGGAATAACATTGATGTGTCAAAAAAAAGCCGAATACTGCCGACTGAAAGCGAGTTTATGTATTTTGTTCATTCCTATTACATAACCCCAGAAAACACCGATGTTATATCGTCTTACACCACATACGGCGAAAAGCTTGGTGTTAGTATTGAACGAGGTAACGTCTTTGCCGTTCAGTTTCACCCTGAAAAAAGCGGTGAGGCAGGGCTTAATATTCTGAAGAAATTTATCAGCTTATAAGGAGAAAAAGTATGTATGCAAAGAGAATAATACCCTGTCTTGACGTTAAGGACGGACGAGTGGTGAAGGGTGTCAATTTTGTAAATTTAATAGATGCGGGTGATCCTGTGGAATGTGCCGCAGTCTACGATAAGGCTGGAGCTGATGAGCTTATTTTTCTTGATATAACCGCATCAAGCGATGCACGTGATACAGTGGCGGATATGGTTAAAAAGGTTGCCGAGCGTGTGTTTATACCGTTTACGGTAGGTGGAGGAATACGTACTGTTGAAGATTTCCGTACAATACTTAATGCAGGTGCTGACAAGGTCAGTGTAAACAGTGCCGCTATCAAAAATCCTGAACTGATACGTGAAGCATCAAAAAAATTTGGAGCACAGTGCGTAGTTTGTGCCATTGATGCAAAGTGTAAGGCAGATGGCACGGGCTGGGAGGTATACTTAAACGGCGGACGTGTTAACACAGGCCTTGATGCCTTAGAATGGGCAAAGCAAGTTGAAAGATTAGGTGCGGGCGAAATACTCTTAACAAGTATGGACTGCGACGGCACAAAGGCAGGCTATGATTTAGAGCTTACGAGGACAATTTCTGAAAACGTAAAAATCCCCGTCATCGCATCGGGCGGTGCAGGGACTATGGAACATTTCCTTGATGCATTCACTCTTGGCAAGGCTGATGCAGTATTAGCTGCAAGTCTTTTCCATTTCAAGGAAATTGAAATACGCGATTTAAAGCAATACCTTAAAGAGCACGGCGAGAGTGTAAGAATATAATGAAATAATTCATCCATTTGGTCGCCATTGATAAAAACAGTAATTTATCGACAGACTGTCGGAACAGAGTTGAAAAAGACACGAATATTACTCAAACTGAGTAGTGTTCGTGTCCTTCATTTTGTATATAATCTATTTTGGTAAAAAGTCTTGAATTTTAGCGGAAAATGATGTATAATATCAAAGTCGAGGGAACTCGACAGGCAGTTCGGGAAGGAACATTCCGTGGACGGCTCGCCCCAAACCCCATTACATAATGGAAAGGGGGTGATTGCTTTATGGAAAAAATATTATTAAGAATATTGATTTTTATAATTATATTTTTCATAGTTTTCGAAATAAAAGCAAATTAGTCGCCCACACAGCCAAATGTAGCGACTAATTCTATTCGTTAAATCTTGGCGAGCCGTTCAACGGACTGCCTTTTTCTATTGTTATTATATACCCTAAGGCAAAAAAAGTCAACTACTTTCACAAAAAAATTTTTATTGTGATGAGGACGATATTCCATTTTGGTAGTTTAGCATATTTATTTTTCCACAATTCAACTGAGATTACAATACAATTTTAAAAATTTTGTCAATCGTGTATATGTTCACGCACCTGAAACTATTTACAGAAAACGAACACAATTTCAAGGAAATTGAAATATGTGATTTAAAACAATATCTTGCAGCGAATGGCGAGAGTGTCCGCCTGTAAGGCTGTTGCGGGGTGTTTGGTGAAAACGCATTTCCCTTGTGGTTTAGAGCGTTTAAGGCAAATATACCGCGACAGCCGTATTGAAAAAACACTATCTAACTTTTCAGCTTTGCTATTGCCTTTTCAAGCTGCGTAAAATCCTTTTCGGAGGGATTAAACAGCACCTCAACAGGCTTTGCTATCTGTTTCATTCCCATTGCCTGCAAGGTCTTGTCAACAAGCTTTATGCCGTCCCCTGCCCAGCCGAATGAGCCGAACACAAAATACGGTGTCTGACGCATATTTACTAAATCAAGTCTTGTTATAACGTCCCACACAGCTTGGGGCGCGTTTCTGTTTATAGTGTTAGTACCTATAATAAGTACATCAGAATTATTGACAACTGCCATATCGCAAGCCGCTGCCTCCGTAAAGTACACATCATAATCCTCTGTAAGAATTTTTTTTGCATACTCTGCCATCTTACGTGTGAAACCATATTCACTGCTGTATACAATGCTTAAAAGTGATTTTGTCTTTTCGGGAATTGCAGTAAATGCTTCATACTGCAAAATCGCCGTTGCAACATCGCAAACCTCGCCTTTCGCGGGAAAAATGCTATTTATATCAAGGGTTTTGACTCTTTCTATCGCTGATTTTACAAAATCACGATTTACTGCTAAATTTTCGTTGTAATATTCTTCATCACCCGAAAACAGCTCGCCCGAAAACAGCGTTCCGCTATACATTGCAAGCACTGTATCTACCCAGGAAAGATTTGGGGCGATGATAAACTTTATACCGCCAATTTCCATATTGTCTTTTATAAGACATTCGTTTATGTCACGGTTTATAATTTCCTTTATATTACGTAGTCCTGCCGAGGTCGCATACACGTCAATGTCAGGATTATTTGCTACCACATCGCCTACACCGCCGCAAAACTCGGGTTTTGATGTAAGTAGAATAATTGCTGAAGCATCTTCTGCTTCAGCTATGTAATCATCCTTATATTTTTGCGGTACTCCGCCAATTATATATTTTTTTCCATCAGTGATAAAGCTGTAGAAATTATATCCTCCTACAGTATGAATATTTACATTATTTGCAGACAATGGACCACCAATCCTTTCTGCGTTCCATATTGGCTATGCTAAAGCCTGCATCAATAAGTGCTGACTTTACCTCCTCCTGTCGTCCGTCAATTATGCCCGAGGTGATAAACACACCGCCCTCTTTCATATATAAACGTGCCGCAGGCGCAAGTCCGATTATTACGTCTGCCACAATATTTGCCGCCACAACCTCATATTTATGCTGTGAGATTACTTCTTTTACATCAGGGTCCGTCAGCACGTTTCCGCTGATTACGGTATATCTATCACGGTCAATATTGTTCATATCTGCATTTTCATATGCTGTGTCAATACAGTTGGGGTCAATATCAACTGCCACTGCGCTCTCTGCACCCAAGAGGAGCGACACGACCGACAATATTCCGCTTCCGCAACCTAAATCAAGCATACGACAGCCTGGTGTTACGTACTTTTCAAGCTGGGACAGACACAACTGCGTTGTTTCATGAGAGCCTGTACCAAAGCTCATACCCGGGTTTATGTTAAATACTACCCTGTCTGTTGGCTCGGTAAGCTCCTCCCACTGTGGCTTTACAAGGATTTTTTCGCCTATTTCCATTGTGTGGAAATACTGTCTCCATGCGTTTGCCCAATCCTCTGTTTTTGTACCCTCTATTTCTGTTTCAAGTCTGCCGTAGATGTTGTTTTCATTCATATGAGCAAGCTCTGCCATTGAGGATTTGATTGCCGCAAGCAGTTCTCTGCCTGACATATCATCACTTACATATGCAATAACTCGTGTATCACCGCTCATCTTTTCGACTAAATCCTCATCGACATAGTCCCATGAATCTTTTGTTTCTTCTAAAAAGTCATTAAACTCCGACTCGTCCTCTATTACAAGACCTGTAATACCCAACTGCATAAGTCTTCCGCTTACAGGCTCTATACCATCGGTAGTTGTATAGACCGTTACCTTTAACCAATTCATATATACCCTCTATTATACGTCAAGGAAATCCTTAAGCTTTTTCGATCTGCTCGGATGGCGTAGCTTCCTCAATGCCTTTGCCTCAATCTGACGTATTCTTTCACGTGTTACATTAAATTCCTTACCAACTTCCTCCAGAGTGCGTTGACGGCCGTCAATAAGTCCGAAACGAAGCTTTAAAACCTTAGCCTCTCGCGGTGTCAAGGTCTGCAAAACATCAACAAGCTGTTCTTTAAGCAAAACATAGCTTGCCGCCTCTGATGGTGCAAGTGCGTCATCATCAGGGATAAAGTCGCCTAAATGGCTGTCCTCCTCCTCGCTGATAGGAGTTTCAAGAGATACAGGCTCCTGTGAAATCTTTGAAATCTCACGCACTTTTTCAACTGACATATTAAGTCCCTTTGCAAGCTCCTCAGGTGTGGGTTCGCGGCCAAGCTCCTGGACAAGCTGACGTGATACGCGGACAAGCTTATTGATTGTTTCCACCATATGCACAGGTATTCTTATCGTTCTTGCCTGATCTGCAATAGCTCTTGTTATTGCCTGACGTATCCACCATGTTGCATATGTCGAGAATTTATATCCCTTTGTATAGTCAAACTTATCAACCGCACGGATAAGTCCCAGATTTCCCTCCTGGATAAGATCGAGGAACATCATTCCTCTTCCCACATATCTCTTTGCTATACTTACAACAAGTCTCAGGTTAGCTTCGGCAAGCTTCTTCTTTGCCTCCTCATCACCTTTAGACATACGCTCTGCAAGGTCCATTTCCTCCTCTGCAGAAAGCAGGTTTACGCGTCCGATTTCTTTAAGATACATCTTAACGTGGTCGTCAATGCTTATTCCTTCGGGCACAGACAGGTCCTCGAGCTCTTCTTTAGATACCTCAATATCCTCAAGCTCTTTGTCCATATCCTCAACAACTTCTATCTTTTCGCTTTCAAGAACATCATAAAGTTTTTCAAGCTCCTCGGGTGTTATTTCTATACCCTCATATGCTGAGTTGATTTCGTTATAGGTAAGAAACTCATTCTTCTTACCCTTTTCAATTATTTTAAGCGTGATTTCCGCTTTTTTCTGCATAAGAGCCTTTTGCTCTTCTGTCATTTCCTCTGTATTTTTCAATGCATCATTCTCTGTATCCATTTACATTTCCCTCCGAGTTACTTTTTTTCCTGCCACCGCTGTCTTGATTGTGTAAGCTCATTCTTTTGCTTTATAAGCTCGAATATTTCCGCCGCATCTGCGGTTTCTTTTATTCTCTGCTCAAGCCGATTAAGCTTGATTGTATATATTAAATCATACAGTGTTTTGTCACTGTCTGCATATTCTTCTCTGTTGAAAAATACTGCCGCCGCTGTATTTTCCGCATTTACATCACCTGAAAATTCATTCAGAATTATAGCTTCGTCTATTGTGTCACCTGCCCGTGCTAAATCATACATTCTCGTTGCAAGCGTGACATATATATTATTTGAAAATTCTGATGGTTCAAGAAGCTCTGATGCTTTAAGACATAGTCTGCGGCTCTTTGCGATTATTGACAACAGCCTACGCTCCGCATCTAAAACAGTCGCATTTACCCGTTCTTCCTTTGGTTTTTCACTGTTAATTCTGTTAAGCTCACGCCGCTTGTATTCTTCCTTTGTCTTTTCAGGTCTTGGCTTCGGTTCTTTTGATTTATATTGTGAATATTTAGTAAATATTGCACGTTCTGAAATACCCGTTTCCTCCGCCGTCTTTTTTATGTAGGCTTCTACTTCGATAATGTCGGGGACTGTGATCAGGCATTTTGCCACAGCATCAACAAATTGTACTTTTCCGTCAGTGTCGGTTATATCATACTCTCTGCGGATAAGCGAAAGCTTAAACGCCGTTGATGGCATAGCCTTACTGATTGCGGTCTTAAACCCATCTACGCCGTATTTTGATATGTATTCATCAGGGTCCTTAGCACCCGTTATGCGTATCACTCTTGACTTTCCGCCCGCCTCCGATATCATATCAATGGCTCTTAATGCCGCCTTTGTTCCCGCCTCGTCCATATCGTAGCATATGAGGATTTCTGTACCATAACGCAGTAACAGCTTTGTCTGCTGTTGTGTAAGTGCTGTTCCCAATGTCGCAACGCAGTTTGTTATCCCCGCCTGATATACAGATATTACATCCATATATCCCTCACACAAAATCAGATTCCTTTCATTTGAGTCCTTTGCAAGATTTAGTGCAAACAAGTTACTGCTCTTGTCATATACAGGTGTTTGCGGCGAGTTTAAATACTTTGGAATCTTAATGCCGTTCTCAAGCTCGTTTGAGCCCATTACACGGCCGCCAAAGCCTATGACCTTGCCACGCACGTTTATTATAGGGAATATGACACGGTTTCTGTATTTATCCACTACCTTGCCGTTACGTTCCACCGCAAGCCCCGCCTCTACTATATCGTTGTCCTCATAGCCTCGGCTACGCAGTACATTAAGCAGTGCCTCCTGTGGATCCGGTGCAAAACCTAATCCGAATTTTATTATTGTTTCCTTAGACAGCTTTCTTTCCGCAAAATATTTGCGTGCCTCTCTGCCTACCTCCGGGTCCATTAACGAGTCATAGAAAAATCGTGCAGCAATCTTATTCATTTCAACGATCGCATCTTTTTTTGCAATTAATGTATCTGACTGTCTTACACCCGTTTTGGGGATTTTTATGTTAGCTCGGTCGGCAAGCTGCTCTACAGCATCATACCAATCAAGACCTTCAAGCCGCATAACAAGCTGTACAAAGTTGCCGCTTGCTCCGCAACCGAAGCAGTGGAATAACTGCTTGTCTCGGTTTATGCTGAAGGAGGGCGTCTTTTCATTATGAAAGGGGCAACAAGCCATATAATTTTTTCCGTTCTTTTTTATTGTCATAAATGACGATGCATAGTCTATTATATCGTTTGACATACATATATCATTCAACAAATCATCTGACACAAATGGCATATTTCCCTCCCATATTTAATATATTATTTACATATTTCAAACTTATATACATTCTATATTTACCGCAAATCCGAAAAAAATAACAAAAACCGAACTATTTTTTTCGTCGGTTTATAATTTCGACACTCAATGTCGATTTTCCTTTATTTCATTTTAAATTTAGTGTTTTTTTATACACTAACCAAGTTATTGTGATTGACATTTATGCACAAACACAAAAATACGGGTACGAAAAAATAGTGCCGACTATCGGGCACTATTTTTTATAGTCTCTTTTATTTGTCTGCTTTTATGACCTCAGCTACTGATGTCGCAAGTCCTGCAATACCCTGCAGGTCTGATGGTACGATTATCTTCGTTGACTTACCGTCTGCCAATGCATTCAGGCTTTCAAGTGACTTTATTGTAAGATAGCCTTGTTTCGGATCAGCTTCGTTTATTGCCTTGATACCCTCTGCAACTGCTCTTTGCACCTCAATTATTGCCTGTGCCTTACCTTCTGCCTCACGTATATCGGCTTCTTTCTGAGCCTCAGCACGCAGTATCAGACTTTCCTTTTCTCCTTCGGCAATAAGAATTGCACTCTTCTTTTCACCCTCGGCACGAAGTATGCTCTCTCGTCTTTCTCGCTCCGCTTTCATCTGACGTTCCATTGCATCGCGTATTGCCTGTGGCGGCATAATGTTTTTAAGCTCCACTCGGTTTACTTTAATTCCCCAGGGGTCTGTTGCTTCATCAAGTATTGCACGCATACGTGTATTTATAGTATCACGTGAGGTAAGCGTTTCGTCAAGCTCCAGATCGCCTATTATATTACGCAATGTTGTTGCGGTAAGATTTTCTATTGCCATCATAGGTCTCTCAACACCATAGGTATATAGCTTTGAATCTGTTATCTGATAATATACAACTGTGTCAATCTGCATTGTTACGTTATCCTTTGTAATAACAGGCTGTGGCTCAAAATCTACTACCTGCTCCTTTAAGTTGACACGTTTCGCAATCCTGTCAATAAACGGAACCTTTATATGCAGTCCGACTCCCCATGTAGCCTGGTATCCGCCCAATCTCTCAATTACATATGCATGTGTCTGCGGTACAATTTTAATGTTTGCAATAACAAGAATTGCCGCAATGATTAATAATGTTATTATAATAGCCATTTTCATTAACTCCTTTCACAAAGCCAAGTTTGAAAGAAAATTGTTCATTAAACAATAAGCTTTACGCCCTCTATTTTCTTTACCTCTACCGTTTCACCCTCAGCAATAATGCTGTCATCATCCGAACGTACCGACCATATGAGCCCGTCAAGCTTTGCTTCGCCTGTTCCTTTCATATTGTTTACTTCTTTTGTTATAATTATTTTTCTGCCGATTGCGGCATCTGCATTTGTTTTGCAATCAGTTTTGAGCCGTTTTATTGCAAAGGGTCTGAAAGCTACAAGCAGAACAACGGATACAGCAACAAAAATTGTCATTTGCAGCCACAGCTGTGCACCCAACATTTTGGCAACAAGTCCGCATATTGCTCCGCCTATAAACCATACACTTAACATCTGATATGTAACAGCTTCAATAACAATAAACACCACAATAGCAATAAGCCATACTATCTCCAAATCCAAAACACCTCCTATGAGAATATTATGCAGCCGACAATATAGCAGTACGTGCGACTGCACGGGGCGGCAATGCCGTCAAGACTTGCACCGCAAGTCTTACTGCTTATATTATAGCACACTGCATTACTAAATGCAATGTTTTTTTCTTGACAACAATATAAAAATAATGTAAAATGGGATAGATACTATAGTTTGGAGAACAGAAGATGAACAGACAAAAATTAAAAGGTAATGCAATGCTTTTACTTACTGCAATGATATGGGGTATGTCATTTATCGCACAAAGCAAGGGTGTTGAGGATATTTCACCCGTTGCATTTACGGGCTTGAGGAGCATATTGGGCAGTATTGTGCTTTTGCCCGTAATAGCCGTTCTTGATTGGGGAAAGAAAAAGCATAATAAGCCTGTGCAGAAAATCAACCGAGATTTAATCATAGGCGGAATCCTGTGCGGTATAGTCCTGTGTCTTGCATCAACGCTACAGACAATGGGTATGGTATACACAAGTCCGGGTAAGTCTGCATTTATTACGGCGTTGTATATGGTAATAATACCTATCGTGGGACTATTTTGCGGCAAAAAGCTCCGACCTGTCATTGCACTATCTGTAGTTATTGCTACGGTTGGCTTATATATGATATGTGTTAATTCATCATCGGGAATAAACAAAGGCGACATCATAACGCTTGCCTGTTCGTTCCTGTTTACGGCACATATTCTTGTAATAGACCACTTCTCGCCAAAGGTTGACGGAGTAAAGCTTTCATGTATACAATTCTTTGTATGCGGACTTATAAATCTTACATATATGCTTATTTTTGAAAAACCACAGCTCTCACCCATTATAGGTTGCTGGGCGTCAATAGGCTTTTCGGGCATTATGTCCTGCGGAGTTGCATACACATTACAGATTGTAGGACAAAAATACACCGACCCCACATCTGCATCAATTCTGATGAGTTTAGAATCGGTGTTTGCCGCATTATCATCTGCCGTGCTTGTAGCGTTAGGCTGGAGCATCACAGGCGGCAATATGGATTTACGTGAAATTATCGGCTGTGTCCTGATGTTCGGTGCAATTATACTTGTACAGTTGCCTGAAAAAAGATGAATACAACTATTTTTAAAAAGTACGCCCTCGGGATGTAATCAGCTTATTTCCTTTGTGTTTCCTTTAGTTAAAAATTTGAAATAACTTTTTTATTGATATAATCATATACCAATACATTTTTTCCCCTTAAATAATGGTCTGTGTTATCCCCAATTCTAACTACTTTAAAGATTCCTGCATCTTTTTCAACTGAAAAAACATTAAAGCAATCATAAGTTTTGGTGCCTTTAATTCTGTGTCCACCGGTCCATCCATTCCAAGATGTAGCACATTCTACTACAAGATTAAGTACACCATTAGATGTGAAGCCAATCATGTCTTCATGTTCATGTCCACATAGATTAACAATGTGAACACCACCATTATCTTTAAAATCTTTAATAATTGTATCAAACTGTGTTACAGAAGCATTACCACCTTTTGATTCATGATTATCTAAAGTCTGGAATGAACATTGTATTTTGTTTACAATTGGTCTGCTTACTTCATGCATTGCAGTTATCACTGCATATCCTAAAGATTTTGCCTCATTTAATTTATTTTGTAACCATACTTTCTGATTATCAATATCATAATAATTATCTAAAACAATCAATCTGATTTCACTATCTGCAAAATCTTTATAATAGTACATTGTATTAGAACCATCGCCAAATACTACATTCCAATTATCTGTGTGATTAAATAAAAGATTATATGTACTTTCCTGAGATCCTTTAGTATAACTTGCATCAGTATAAGTATCATGATTGCCCACACAATTTAAAACAGGTCTTTTTGTATCTGCAAGTAAATAAGCATCCGTGTAATCAACCTGAGAATTCCCACAATAATCTCCAGTGTGTAAAGCAAATTGAATATAATCTTTATACTCATTCAGATATACACAAATTCTTTTCCACAATGCCGATACCCTATGCCAATCCGAAAAATGAATGAAAGTTAATGGTTTTAAACTTGTTCCTAATTCACTAGCCTTTGTTGCAGTAGATTGAATGATATATGGCTCTATATGTTTATTAAGATATACAATATTGCTTTTTTCATCTTCAACAGTCTTTATACCTTTAATTTTATTATGAATCTCAAAGCTAAAAACTGTTGGCTTACTAAGTCTGAAATATTTTGCGTTTTTAGGTATTTCAACCTCAAATTTCTGTATAGCTGTAAACCAAGAAATAATTTTTTTATTTTCGTCATAAAAAGCATTATATTTACCGGTTGCCATATCAATAGATTCCGATACACCATCTAAAATATAATCACTTGTTAGCGGAACAAAATCAGTGTATGACCATGTATCATTGCTATCAATCCCGGAAGATGTAAGGTATCCACCTTCTATCCATTGAATATCATAATCTTCAGGGCATCCTAAATTAGGCTTTATTAACTCCTGTCCTTTCATTTTATCAATCCTTTCTTATTTTCTTTAGCCACGTGCAAAACTCCAAACATATAGAGTTTATGCGGTTTTACGGATGTGGCAGATCCGTTTTATCACTATTGCGAGGCATAAGGTTTAGATGCAACCAAATTTTAAGTGAAGTTCGTGTCAAGTTAGACTGAAAAATTATTGATAAAATATATATTTTATCCTATCACACATCGTCTGCAAAAAAACCTTTAAAAATCACGCTCGTGCCGGGAAAAGGCGCATAATTCACAAGTGCAGGCACATGCGAAACACTGAATTTTTCATTTTCCAATATTATAAGCGTACCGCCAAGTTGTCCTGGATTGTGATAGTCGTACTGACCGGTCTTAAGACCTTGTACCCATTTTACACCTTCATATGTTATACATGTATTGACAGAGTGATAGTGTCCAGCAAACACTGCTTGTATATTACACTCTTTAACTATTTTCAAAAATCCTGGTACACATACAGGTATCACTTTCTTAAAGTTTTGACTCTTGACACCAAAATCGTCATCTTTTGCATCAACATCTATGCCAATTATGTAAGTTTCTCTTTCTTCGGTCATATAACCCTTGAATAATTCAGCAGTTCTGTATTCTTCTGTCGGAAAATGCATTCCTATAAAACCCGGGACATTTTTATTATGCATTTTGTTTATCAGTTTCGCATTTTCTTTTACAAGTTCAAGCTGATCAGGGTATATCCCTGCCGGGGAAAGACATCCATGTGAGTCCAGCATATGCAAAACTCTAACAATTTCATTCCCAACACAAATTCCCACCGTATAGTTTCCGTTACCTGAAACATTTCCTCTTTTAAACATGCCGTATCTTGTGTTTTCAAGAAGATCACACTGCCATTCTACGCCTTTGTATGATTCGTTATCATGATTTCCAAACACACATGCCCATGGGATACAGAAAGAATCCATAAAATCACAAAATCGTTCAAATGTTTTTCCGCTATCATCAAAAGAGCCATACACCATATCTCCTGTTATAAAAATCATATCAGGTCTTGACTGCGAAACAAGCGACTTTAAGTGATTTCCAAAATTCGCATCAAATTTGTCAGGGCTCCACGCATTTATCTCGTCTTTTCTCAATCTGTCGGAAGTTCGTCGCTGTTCCGAATCTATAATCTGCATATCTGTAATTTGCAAAAGCTTGATTTTTTCATTTTTATTGTTTTCAGGTAATTTTACCACAAAGTCACAACCAAAAAGAGTCTTCGCCTCTTTATTTCGTATTAATTCCATGATTACATATTTTCTCCTTTATTCAACATTTTTCGACATATCCATATTGCGACAAATAAGGTTTAGATGCAACCGTTTATAACGATATACTCTCTTCGTTCGTGCGATATATTTTCACTCTGTTCAAATGCGATATAACTCCGCTTTGCTCCGTTGCGATATAATATAAATTCCCTTTTCTCGTCCCGACCTGCTATGTTTTCTCGCTCGTTAATCAATTTCCAAGCATCTCGATAGGTGTCACCCCAGGGCACCGTCTCACTATCAAACATATCTATTACATTTTTGCTGTAGTCAGTTTTATAACAGCCTCTGGTCATAAGTGCACTGCAGTTTTCACTGCCCGTAACAGGAAGATGCGGAAATTTTTTATGAAATTCATCGTACATATGCGTCTGGTAGTTAATACCGGTAAAGTCACATACATCATAAGCACCGTCAATGGAAAAAAGTCCATCACTGTTAGCACCTACAGTAAAACGTGTACCATCATATTTTTCAGCCTCTGCGCGTAGGCGCTGTGCAAGCTTTCTTCCTGTGTATGTTCCCTGAGTAGGCTCTTCATTATATAGCGAATACATAATGACACTCGGATGGTTCCTGTCACGCATAACAAGCTCACGCACCTGTTTAAGGCCGTCTGTTTCGGCAGTATTAAACTGTCGATTTTCGTCCATAACAAGTAAACCGTATTTATCACAAGCATCAATAACCGACTTTGATGCCATACCATGAGCGGCACGATATGCATTTGAGCCCATTTCCTTTAATAGTCTTATTCTGTAATCAACAACATCATCTGCAACTGCAACACCTACTCCTGCGTGGTCCTGATGATTACAGGTGCCGAGTAATTTTACCTGTCTGCCGTTTAAGAAAAATCCTTTTTGGGCATCAATAGCAATGGTACGAAAGCCTATATTAAATTCCTCACTGTCAATTTCTTCACCGTTTACCTTAAGCACCGCTTTTGCACGATACAAGTTCGGTTCATCAATATCCCACAATCTTGGGCTGTATACAAGAAAGCTCATTTCGCATTTTGATATATCAAAGGAAAAGACATTTACATTACTGTGACAGCTTCCTATAACATTTTCATCGTTATCATAAAGTTTTATCTCAATTTCACAATCACAATCGGTAGTTGAAATATTTTCAACCGATACATGAGCATATACCTCCCACACATCAACATCCTTCTTTACAGGCTCAAGGAATATTCCGTTGTGCTCAAAATGCGTTTGGTTCTTTATGTAAAGATTTACATGGCGGTATATGCCTGCACCCTCATACCACCAGCCCTCCGCCATACTTGCATCGACATATACAACGAGATCGTTAATATTGTCACCGTAAAGTGCCATATCTGTACCATCAACAGTAAAGCTGTTATATCCGCTGAAATTTCTGCCAATAACTGAGCCGTTAAAATAAACTATACATTCACCTGTAATACCCTCAAATTCAATAAGTATCTGCTTATCCTTATCTTCTTCGCTAAGTCTGAAGCGTTTGGAATAATATGCCTTACCTCGCTTTTTATATCCTGCCGAAGGTCCCCACTTCTCTTCAAATTCGTTGGCAACGGCGAAATCGTGCGGTATATCTACTGTTTCCCACGAGGTTTTATCATAATAGGGACTTGCCGCGCCGACACGTCCTCCTGCCTTTGCCGCCATATATGTTTGCGAGTGTGTATTGATAAAAGGCATGGGAATATCACCGTTGTGAAATTTCCATTGCTTGTCAAGACTGAACTTTCTCATGTAAAATATCTTCCTTTCTCATATTTATTTTTTGTGTATCACTATCCTAAGACAAAAGGTCAGCACTATGTTTTAATTAAATTTACATTACATAGCGGCAAACCCAAGTATTTATATTGACCATCCATATTTTTATAGTATAATTATATTATATATTAAATGATTTGTCAATACAGGAGTTGCATACGTTAGTGTCAAGTAAAAGTTGGCAAATTTTTTCGTCTTAAAATTATGCATATTGCTTAATTTTTCTTAAATTTTTGTATGTCAATTA
>CADBPJ010000045.1 GCA_902796445.1 uncultured Ruminococcus sp.
AGAAAATATTCTCGCATAGCTCAGTCGGCAGAGCATCTGACTGTTAATCAGAGGGTCACTGGTTCGAGCCCAGTTGCGAGAGCCAAAGTCTCTTGTACAATAGTGCAAGAGATTTTTTAATGCAATAAAGTGAGCCTCTGATTTCAGAGGGAGCCGAGCCCGACTGCTTGCGGTGCAAGGAGGAAGGAGGGCGAGGATGCGCCGCAACACAGCGAATCAAGTCACGAAAGTGACGAAAATGAGTTGATGTTGCAAGCCGGACCACAGAGATAATGCACATCATTGAATTTAATTATGTATAAAAAGGAGGAGTTAGGTTTATGAAATTAAAATATTTAGGTACAGCAGCTGCAGAAGGAATACCCGGTATGTTCTGCAATTGCAGAGTGTGCAGAAATGCACTTGAAGTAAGAGGAAAAGAAATAAAGACACGAAGTCAGGCTTTGGTTGATGATAAATTGCTTATAGATTTTCCTGCCGATACGTACCTGCACATATTAAATTATGGTCTTGATTTGCGAAATATTCATAATTGCATCATAACGCATAGTCATTCCGATCATTTTTACCCAAATGATTTTTGGTGCAGATTTGAGGGAATTGCACACGATATAGTTGAAGAGCCATTAAATATTTATGTAACAGAAGCAGGATATAATGAGGCATTCAGTCAACTCGGAGAGAATATAAATAATACGAGAGTTAGATTCCACAAGATAGCACCTTTTGAACCGTTTGATATTGAGGATTATCATATAATACCTCTTGCAGCAGACCATGACTCCAATTCTGGTCCGGTAATCTATATTATTGAAAAAGGTGAAAAATCCTTGCTTTATGCAAATGACACAGGAATTTTCCCGGATAGCACTTGGGACTACATTGAGAAATACAACAAAAAATTTGATTTAATCTCCCTTGATTGCACCGGAATGGCATTAAAACATTATAGAAGTTCGCATTTGGGCCTCAACACCGACAAAGAAGTATATGACAGACTTACTGAAATCGGAGTTTGTGATTACAATACGGTTGTATATGTAAACCATTTTAGCCACAATGGACAGCTTACTCATGAAGAACTCGTAATTGAGGCGACAAAATATGGTTTTTTGGCAACATATGATGGCCTTGAAGTTATTTTTTAACAATATCTATTTGTAAAACAAAATGAGAATGGGATATAACAGGCATATGCTTTGTGTTATTAATCATTCATTATTCATTAAGAAAGGATTTTTGTAATGAATAATGAAGTCGCCTACGGCTGATGAATAATTGGGAGATTGAATAGTGTTGGTGAATATTAAAGGCAGTAATAAAGCCAAAGCAAGTGATGGAGCATACTTATTGATTTTTCTTTCATGGCTTTTGTATACTATCTCTTATTTAGGAAAGGTAAATTATTCTGCAAACATCACACAGATAGTGGATTATTATCAAATATCAAAAGCAGAGGCCGGAATGGTTCCTTCATTTTTCTTTTTTGCATACGGTATCGGACAGGTAGTAAATGGGCTATTTTGCAAAAAATACAACATAAAGTGGATGATTTTTTTAAGCTTATTTGTATCGGCCGTTATAAATCTTATTGTTGCTCTTACGCCTAATTTTGAGATTATTAAATGGTTGTGGATGTTAAATGGATTTGTGTTGTCGATACTTTGGCCTACACTTGTTCGTCTGTTATCAGGAGCATTACCGCAAAAAGACTTGGGGAAATCCAGCGTTATCATGGGTACAACTGTTGCAACAGGAACATTGGTTATTTATGGATTAAGTTCTGTTTTTGCTATGTTCGATATGTTCAAATTATCATTTTATACAGCGTCGTTTTTTGATCTGATTGTTGCTGTTTTATGGATTTTCCTATATAGAAAAGCTTTCAAATGCGCCTGTGAGGAAAAGGAAAAAGAGGTTATATCGCATAATAATGAGACTAAAAAAGAAAAATCCTTTGAGAATGACAAGGCAGACAAAAGTATAATTTACATAACTATATGTGTCTTGTGTTTATATGCCGTTATTGTCAATTTAACAAAAGACGGATTAACAACATGGGTTCCTTC
>CADBPJ010000046.1 GCA_902796445.1 uncultured Ruminococcus sp.
ACGTACGCCGTCGGGCAAGGCGAAATGTGTATAAATCCACATTTCACTTCGTTTCGCAAATTCTGCATCTAAATCCATTCAGCCCCACAAGGGGCCGTTGCTTAACGCAACAGCCCCTTATGTGTAACTGATTAAAATGCTAAGTTAAGTCCGTACTTCTCTGCAAGCTCCTGCATTGTACCATCTGCAATAAGCTCGTCAATCGTCTTGTCAACCTCAGCTGTTACGTTTGAGTCTTTTCTGAAGCCTATACCATATTCTTCTGTTGTAAGCTCTATTGAGTATGCCAAATCTTCATAGCTTGTACCCTCTGCTGTCATTGACTTTGCCATTGTTATATCTATAACACAAGCATCTGCCTGACCGCCTACAACTGCCAACAATGCATCAGTCTGTGCCTTATTTTCTATGTAGTTATCGTCCAAGCCTGCTTCCTTGATTGCAGCTTCACCTGCTGAACCTGCTTCTGCTGTGAACTTCAGTCCCTTAAGACTTTCTGCATCCTTATACTCGTCAATCTTGTCCTTCTTCATAACAACGACCTGAGCATTTTTTACATATGCCTTTGAAACACTGCAGTTTGCCTTTACTTCATCAGTAATTGTCATACCGTTCCAGATACAATCAATCTGCTTTGATTTTAATGCAACAAACTTGTTGTCCCAATTTATCTCAACAAATTCAGGTGTAACGCCAAGCTTCTCACAAACTGCCTCAGCAAATTCTGTATCAAAGCCTGTAAGCTTTCCGTCCTCCATATAGTTCATCGGCTCATATATTGTGTAGCCAATTACCATCTTACCGTTATCCTTTATGTATGAAAGGTCATCAGACTCCTTCTTCTCTGTGCCACAGCCTGCTATTGAAAGTGACAATATAGCCGCCATTGCCAATGCGGCAAACTTCTTAAGTTTCATTTTAAATTCCTTCTTTCATAAAAATTGATACATTAATTTTACCACAACCTATCTCTTATGTCAAGTTTTTGCCTGAAATTTTGTATGATAATCAAGAAAATAATTCACGCATAGAAAGCAACGCTTTTTTCTCTATTCTTGAAATCTGCACCTGTGACACACCTATACGTTCGGCAATTTCTGTTTGCGTTTTCCCTTTAAAGTATCTTAAAATAATGATTTCCCGTTCACGGTCTGTAAGCTTATGCAATAATTCCTTTATAACAAGCCTGTCCACTATTTCGTTTTCTTCATCTTTACCGCCCACAAGTCCCATAAGACATAGGCTTTCCTCATCATCATATACAGGCGATTGGAGCGACTCCACAGGTGTCATCGCCTCAAATGCAGACAAAAGTTCTTCTTGTGATATATTACATTCAGCGGAAATTTCACTTATAGTCGGAGTTCTGCCAAGCTTTTTTTCAAGCACCTCTTCACACCTTTTGCCTTTTAGTGCCGTTTCTTTTATACTCCGACTTATTTTTATAGCTCCGTCATCTCGCAAAAACCGTTTTATCTCGCCCAATATCATAGGTACTGCATATGTCGAAAACTGCACACCAAAAGATGTGTCAAACTTTGATACTGCCTTTATAAGCCCTATTGCACCTATCTGTATCAAGTCCTCACGTTCATAGGGGCCATCACGAAGCTTTCCGACAACACTGTAAACAAGTCCCATATTATTCTCTACTAACTGAGCTTTTGCAGCTTCGTCACCATTATTGTATCGTTCTAACAGCACTGTATTATCTAACATTATCGCTCAGCCTTTTTGACATTGTTATTGCAGTACCTTTACCGGGTGTACTTTCTACCATGAGCGTATCCATAAACGCCTCCATAATAGAAAATCCCATACCTGATCGCTCACCGTCGGGCTTTCCTGTGTATAACGGCTCACGTGCTTTTTCTATATCTTCTATACCGCAACCATTGTCTTTAATTGTATATGTAACTGTTCTGTCAGTTATCTCGCCCGTTATTTCAACTTGTCCGTCACATGAATTATATCCGTGAATAATTGCGTTTGTGACCGCTTCGCTGACAGCTGTTTTTATCTCCGACAATTCCTCAAGCGTGGGGTCAAGCTCAAGCAAGAATGCCGCACATACCGTTCTTGCAAACCGTTCATTTTCTGAACACGATGGGATTATTAGTTTCATTTCGTTTTTCATACGTTTACACCTCTTAATTTTTTCATTGCTGTTATTCCCTTTTGCATTGTGTCGCTTATAATAACGAGCCGTGACAAGCCCGACATATCCATAAGCCTCATCACTTGCTCATTTGCATCAAATACTATAACCGAGCCGCCCAATGATGATGCAGTTTTATATCTGCCTATTATCATACCAATACCTGATGAATCCATAAACGTCACCGAGCCAAAATCAAATGCTATATTGATAGCGCTTGTACGGCGTATTTCCTTTTCTGTTACACGTCTGATACTCTCTGCACTGTGATGGTCTATCTCGCCCGTAACACGTACAAGTATAAGTCTGTGTTTTGGAATATATGTTACTTCCATTTTAAATCTAATCCTTTCTAAAGCTTCTAATACCATCTTTCGCCGTACTGATATAAATGTCCTTTGATGAAATTTGTATGCTTTTGTCGAACGAAAAAAAGTGTCCGACAAAATATGTCAGACACTCCTGCATTTCTATTTATTATTTGATTTTCTTTGCAAATACGACAAATCGTTCATTGTCCGTATTATAAGAGCAAGTAGAGAGCGACAGAATTTTATCGCCGTACTGCGGTGTTATATCGGATGCGTGAATACTGTTTTCCTTACAGGTTCTTATAAATACATCAAACTCACCCGGACTTTTCGCCTCGACAAAATCATAGTATTTGAACTCATTTTTTGAGCCTACCTTCGTACGCATAACAGAAAATATTTCATACTCACCAACAGATGATGATGTGTCAAAGGTTATTATTTTATGCGACTCATAAAATGCATTATCTGCATATTTTAAGAGATCATGGAACATTGTCCCGTTACGCATATTATGTCCGTATATGATTGTATTATCACTTGTAGCATCACTTTTGCACTGATAGTCCATAAAGGGTATGCCCGAACTGCTGTGCTGTCTGTCAAAATCACGGTGCAGATAATATGCATTAGACTGTGTATTCTGTAAAACGGGGTAGTCTATAGCAGTGTCTTTAATCCCAACCCAGCCCACAGTGTCATTGTTTCGTGTGTATAAGTCCTTAACTCTGTTTATGCGATACTGTTCTGAGTCCGACTCTGTATAATCATTTTGAGGTGTTGGTGTGACCTCTGTATGAATAGTGTCTATCCTCGTTTTATCGTCGTTTTTATCTCTATGCTCATCTATATAAAGGTATACGCATACTATACATACGCAAAATAAAAGGATTTGAATAAATGTGATTTTTCCTTTCACGTTATCAAATCCTTTCTGTTTTTAGTTTTTGTTAATCTTTCTGCGTTTTATAACCTCAAGTGACGCAAATGCAAGAATCGCCAAAGATGCAACAATTATCAAAAAGGCAACACTCGTATCACCCGTTTTGGGGTTTGTCTTGTGAGGAGCCTGTGTAGCTTTAGGCACTACTGCACCTGCAGCATCAGTTGTTGCAACCTTGTCAAACTTTAATCTTGCCTTTTCCTGTCCGTCAAGAGGTGTTATGTTAAGAATGTCACCATCCTCGATAAATACGACAGCTGTTTTTTGCGACTTACCCTCCTCGGGTGTTTCAGATATAACAGATACACTCTTTTCACTTCCGTTTGCTGATGTGATTTTTAATGTTCCATGACCTGATACAGTATATCTGCCTGCAGGAATGTCCTTACCGCACACTTTTTTAACTTCCTTAACAGTTTCTTTCGGATTATCCGTATTTTCTGTTACATTTTCAGTATCGAAATCAATTACAAAACCTGTGCTTTCAGGATTATCCAGACTATCAAACGGGAATGGGGTTGCAACGGGCTTTGGTGTAGATACAGGCTTTTGCGTAGGTACAGGTGTTGGCGATGGTGCATTTGATTTTACCGCAATCTGAGCAGACAATAAAGACATATTTACACTATCATTTATAAGCTCGTATTTTACGGTATATTTCTTTGTTTGACCTGCATCTATCATACCCAACTGTATATCCCTGTATGTATCAGCATCCTTAGCGCTGTTTGCACTGTTGTAAATGACATTACCTGCATCATCTGACACTGTCATATTGTAGTTATCAAGCGGATTTTCGCTGTCTGATGGTAATTCGCTCACCTCAAGTCTTAATGACACAATTGCCGCTTCCTCTGCTGTTATCGTAAGCTCTGTTGTTACCTCATCAGTACAATCTGTAATACCAGCTAAAATTTCATTTGCAGACACTTTTGAAACGTCTGTTGCTATATCAAGCTTTACCTCATTCGTTCCGTTGCTCACTGTCAACTGCGGAGTCTTAGCTAAACTCACTACAGGCACAGCCAATGCAATAATCGCCGCAACCAAGACTAAATATAATTTTTTCAAGATTAACGCTCCTTTTATATTATAATCGTTTATATTGTACCACATAAATATCGATTTGTCACTACTTTTTTATGTTAAATTTTCGTTACAAGCATAGCTTCCCAAAAATTTATAGAATAATGACTTGCTTTTTATCTCATCAAGCGCAAAATATATCTTTGCATCATCAAGATTTCCCTCAATATCAATGAAAAATACGTATTTACCCAACTCGTTCTTCATCGGTCTTGATTCTATTTTCAAAAGATTTATATTCTGAGCACCAAGCAGTCCTATTGCACGATATAGACTTCCGGGTGTATGCTCCGTTGAAAAGACAATCGAGCTTTTGTCCCTGTCCGTAACGTGCATATTACGTTCTTTTTCAATCACTGCAAATCGAGTAAAATTGTTATCGCCGTCATTACAGGAGGGGTATAATATTTCCAAGCCGTAAAGCTCTGCCGCAGATACAGGTGCTATTGCAGCTATAGTCTTGTCACCCTCGCTTACAGCCTTTGCGGCATACGCTGTAGACGATACAGCCTTTAACTCAACACCGCAAAATTCATTTTCCAGCATCTTCGCAGACTGACCCAACGCCTGGGGATGGGACATTATGACCTTTATATCCTCTTTTTTTGTGCCTGGTCTGACCACAAGATTTTGTGTAATTTTTAAAACATATTCGCCTGTTATATACACATTGCTGTCAAACGCAAGAATATCAAGTGTTTCACTGACACTTCCGTTTAAGCTGTTTTCAATCGGGACAATGCATACATCTATATCTCCTCTGTCTACTGCCTTTACAGCACTTGCAATAGTCGGATATTCCTTGAGCTCCTGTCCGTCCTTTGCACATAAAACAGCCGCCTGCTTTGAAAATGTGCCGTCAGGGCCCAAATAACCTAACACACTCATATATATCCCCTTTTGCTTTAGAGTTCTTTACCTACAGCCGATGCAATGCCTTTTAGTTCTTTCATCAACATATCAAACTTTTCAGGCTTTAATGACTGTGGGCCGTCAGATGATGCACATTCGGGGCAGTCGTGGACCTCTATCATCAGTCCATCAGCACCCGCCGCAACCGCCGCCTTTGCCAATGCAGGAACGTATTTATATGTACCTGATGCATGGCTTGGGTCACCGATTATAGGCAAATGCGTCAATTCCTGTGTAACAGGTATTGCACTTACGTCAAATGTATTTCTCGTTGAGGTTTCGTATGTTCTTATTCCGCGTTCGCAAAGGATAACATCACTGTCACCCTCTGACATTATGTATTCTGCCGCCATAAGCCATTCTTCAATAGTGCTTGCAAGACCGCGTTTTAAGAGAACAGGCTTTCCTACTCTGCCCACCTCACGCAAAAGCTTGAAGTTCTGCATATTTCTTGCGCCTATCTGAATAACATCAGCATACTTTGCAACAAGCAATGCATCACGTGTATCCATAACCTCTGTACAAATAGGCATTCCAAGCATATCGCCTGCCTTACGCATTATTCTGAGTCCCTCTTCTTCAAGACCGCCAAATGCATACGGCGATGTTCTCGGCTTGAATGCTCCGCCGCGAAGAATGTTTGCACCCGACTCTTTTACAAGCTTTGCGACCTTTATAAACTGCTCCTCGCTCTCGATTGCACAGGGTCCTGCAAATACGGCAAGCTTATCTCCGCCTACTATTACACCATGCCCAACATCTACAGTTGAACGTTCCTGCTTCAGCTCTTTTGATGCAAGTTTATACGGACGCATAATAGGTACTATGTTCTCAACACCGCTCATCAAGAGAACTTCGTTCATACTTATCTGACGTTTGTCGCCTATAGCACCGATTACCGTTTTTGTTTCACCATATATCGGGTGTGTCTGAAAACCGAACTGCGTAAGTTTTTCCTCAACTGCCGTAATTTCCTGCTTTGACGCTCCGTCTTTCATTATAATAATCATTTGGATTTACCTCTTTATTGTTAGTTTTTATTTCTGTGATATGTAGGAACAACCTTTTCTATTGTTGCCTTTATTTTTTCATTATCATTCGTTTTTACCGCATCTTCAAGCTCTTGTAAATATCCTACAAGCTCTTCGCGCTCTATATCAATAGGCTTTCCTACAAATATTTTGTCATGACTTGTATTTGTAAGTCCCTCTTCATCCATCAAAAGCTCCTCATAAAGCTTCTCGCCGGGTCGCAGACCGCAAACCTCTATCTTTATATCCTCATCAGGCTTATATCCCGATAAGCGGATAAGATTTTTCGCCAAATCGTAAATTTTAACAGGCTCGCCCATATCAAGAACAAATATCTCTCCGCCCTTTGCATATGCCGCCGACTGCAGAACAAGCTGTGATGCCTCAGGGATTGTCATAAAGTATCTCGTGATACGCTTGTCCGTAAGAGTGACAGGACCGCCCTTTTCTATCTGACGTTTGAAAAGAGGGATTACACTGCCGTTTGAGCCTAACACATTACCGAAACGAACTGCAACAAATTCCGTCTTGCTCGACTTTTGCATAGTCTGTACTATCATTTCACAGATACGCTTTGTAGCACCCATAACGTTTGTGGGATTAACTGCCTTATCCGTTGAAATCATAACAAATCGCTTAACATTATATTTATCTGCACATAAAACGAGGTTGCGTGTTCCCATTACATTGTTCTTAATGGCCTCCTGCGGGCTGTCCTCCATAAGCGGAACGTGCTTATGTGCCGCAGCATGGAACACAATGAATGGCTTGTACGTAGCAAATATGTTCTCCATTCTCTCTCGCTCACGTACTGATGCTATTATAACCTCAGGCTTATTGTCGGGATATGCATAATTGAGTTCCATCTGTAAATCATATGCATTATTCTCATAAATATCTACAATTACAAGCTTTTTGGGAGAATATTTCATAATCTGACGGCAAAGCTCTGAGCCTATTGAGCCGCCTCCGCCTGTTACAAGGATAACCTTATCCTTAATGTAGCTCTCGATTTCTGTATTGTTTAACTTTATAGGCTCACGTGCCAATAAGTCCTCAATCTGCACATCACGCATTGTACTGTGAATACTGTTGTCTATCATCTGGTCAACACTTGGCAAAATCTTAACCTTACAGGAGGTTTCATTACAAATCTCAATGATCTTTTTTCTCTCGTTTGGAGTTGCAGACGGCATTGCTATCAATATTTCATCAATATCATACATCTTGGCAAGACGCGGTATATCATATCTGTTACCGCAGACCTTTACCCCGCCTATTATTGCATTTTTCTTCCGGTCATCATCATCTACAAAGCAGACTATATTGTAGTCCAGATTTTCGTTACTGTAGAGATCCTTCATAAAAAACGCCGCAGACGTACCTGCACCTACTATCATAAGACGTTTTCTGTTCTTTATATCAATTTTTGACCCTCTATAGAGATTGTATGCTGCACGACATAACATTCTCATAAACAGTATTCCCGCTGACGACAGTGCAAGGGCACATATACATATCTTTACTGTTACATTTTTTATAAACATAACGTCTATAGCCACAACGACTAAAGATGCAATAGCGCAAACCTTAATAATGCGTATATAATCATATGTACCGCTGTGTACCCACATAGTGCGATATATTCCTGCAAAGTACATTGATATTATCAATATTACTACACTGACTCCCATAGTAACAAGAGATATAGGTCTTATAAACATATGAAATGTTGATGTCCAATTTGCAGATGCAAGAAAATATGTTATAAAATATGCCACAGCAATGATTAGTACATCTGACACTAAC
>CADBPJ010000047.1 GCA_902796445.1 uncultured Ruminococcus sp.
ACACGTGGCGAGGCTGCGGTTATTATCACAAAGGCTATGGGCGGAGAAGACGGACTTTCAAATGATCCCGGTGTTTCATTACATTATAAGGATGCCCGTGAAATTCCTACGAATATTTTGCAGTATGTTAAATATGTGACAGATCAGGAGATAATGAATGGTATAGATGATGCCTTTTGTGCTGATGGTACAGTTACAAGAAGCCAGATTGCAGTTATGCTTAGCCGTGTTGCAAAAAAGTGTGACTATAGCTTTAAAAAGGCAAGAATAGACAGCATTGACGAGGAAACATCAACTATTGTTTATACACCTGATGGTGAGGACCAGATAGAATATACATACACAAATGATACAGATTTCTATGTTAAGGGCGAAAAAACTCAGGTGAGCAGTATGCCTGAAAATGTATCGGTGCTTGTTCAGTATTCAGGCGATGATGTTGTTATGTTTGATGCGATGTCGAGCGTAGCAGACGAAGAAATCAGCGTAATATATGCAGGTTATAATGCTTCAAGCACATTTTTGAAAATAAATGTAAAGGATGACGAAAATTCACAGTCTGTAAGAACATTTACGTGTGACGTTGATGTTCCTATAACATATGCAGGTTCACCATCAACAATAAAGGCTTTAAAGAGTGGCGATGCAGTTGTGCTTTCGTTATCAGACGGTAAGGTCGTTGCTATAAAGGCAGTTGAAAAAATTGAAGAAATAAAGAATGTGTCAGTTTCGGATATTAATATAAATGGCTCAGATGTTACAATGACTATCGAATCATCAGAGGCGAATTATAATGATAAAACGTACCCTGTAAGTGAAACGGTATCTGTTACAAAGAATGGCAAAGCAAGTGATATGACAAATATTTATATTGGTGACAAGGTTAATCTGAAGGTTAAGTACGGAACTATTATATCAATAGATGCTACAGCCGTAAACAGTACAGTAGAGGGTGTTCTTACAAAGGTATCTATAGGCGAAACTACGGAAATCACTTTGAATGTGGGCGGAAAGAACGTTACATACCAGGTGCCTGTTAACTGCAGTATAGAAAAGAATGGCGAGGCATCAGATATTTATGCCTTAAGATTAAACGATTCATTGAAGCTTACTGTACAGTCAGGTGCAGTATTAACTATAAGAACACTTGCATCAAATACAGTTTCATCAGATAAGATTTCAGGTACAGTTACTGCTGTAAATCAGAGCTACAAGTTTGTGGCAGTTTTGACGGATGGAAGTTCTACACCGATAAATGTAAATGTGAATGCTAATACAAAGTACACTGTTGTAAGAGGAGGCGGTTCTGCATCTCTAACATCAATAGGAACAGGGGACAGAGTTGAATGTTACGTATCAATAAGTAACGGAGCATACGTTGCAACAGATATTGTAATAGAGAAAGCAAGCAAGTAAAAAGAACAAAACGGAGGCTGATAAGGGGATTTCCTTCTCAGCCTCATTTTGAATATGGGGGAGATGATTGTTCGGAATGATTAATTGGTTTAAAAAACATTCAAAGTGGGCGACATATTTTATATTGGGAGCCGCACTTATTGCTGTATATAAAACCTTTGACAGCTTAGATTTTTTAGTGTCCATATTTAAAGGAGTTTTCAATGCATTTAAACCATTTTTGCTTGCGTTTGTTATAGCATATATGCTCAACATTCCAACAAAAAAATTGAAGAACACATTGGAAAAACACGTAAAATATAAGTATGTTAAAAAACACGTAAACGGCATAAGCATTACAGTTGTATATCTGATTGCTATTGCTTTGGTTATGTGGCTGATTGGAGCAATAATTCCTGCTATAACAAGCGATTTGTTGGAAATGTATGATAATATTCCGTTATATGCACAGAATATAGTAAACTACACAAAAACATCAGAATTAGCGCAAAAAGTAGGCTTTGCCCCTGAAGCACTTGATTTGGAAAAAAAGTTTACGGATTTAATCGGTGAATTGCTTTCTCCTAATGCAATGCGTGATGGATTTAAGACAATTACTACAGGTATATGGTCGCTTGCATCAGGATTTATGAATATATTTATAGCCATAATTGCATCTATATATATGCTCATTGACAAGGATCGCATACTTGAAAGTATAAATAATCTTGTGGGCAAATTTGACTCAAATCATAAAAACAATACATTTATAAAGCATTGCTCAAATATCAACAAAATATTTACGCAGTATATATATGCAAGGCTGATGTTATGTGTAATAATCGGGTGTGCAAGCACGCTGCTACTTCTCCTGATGGGAGAGAAATACGCATTATTGCTTGGTATATTTATAGGATTTATGGATCTTATACCTTATTTTGGCTCAATTATTTCGTGGGTAGTAGGGCTTGTAATTATGCTTATATCAGGCGGATTTAGTCATGCGATATGGTGTTCGTTGATGGTGCTTGTGCTCCAACAGATAGACGGAAATGTTATTGCCCCTAAGCTTACAAGCGACAGGCTTGAGGTACGCCCTTTGGCAGTCATTATAGCTGTATCTGTGGGAGGAAGCCTGTTTGGATTTGTAGGTATGCTTATATCTGTACCTGTTGTGGCAATCCTAAAGGCTATTTTATCTGAAATTCTTGATAGTAAATTATTGGAAAGCGATGAAGATGAGTAATAAATTAAATATAGCCGTTATTGGCGGCGGAGCATCGGGTCTTTTTGCGGCAATTTCGGCTAAAAATGAAAACACTGATGTCACAATTTATGAAAAAGAAAAGCGTGTTGGCAGGAAAATTCTTGCAACAGGCAATGGCAGATGCAATATGACAAATACTACTGCCTCATACAACGATTATCACAGTCTTGATATTAAATTCATATATCCGACGATTGAAAGGTTCTGGGTTGACCAGACACTTGATTTCTTTGAAAATATCGGTATTCTGTGGAAAGAAGAAGATGATGGAAAGGTTTACCCATATTCTGATACGGCATCGGCAGTGCTTGATGTTTTACGTCAAAAGCTTGAAAAATCAGGAGTAATAACAGAATGTGAGTTTGGTGTTAAGAAAATAAAAAAACAGAACAATCAATTTATTATAGAGGATAAGAACGGAAATCGGAAAAGGGCTGACAGGGTAATTATAGCAACAGGCGGTATGGCAGGTGCGCAATTAGGGTCTGACGGAAGCGGGTACAAAATTCTTGAAGGCTTTGGGCATAAGATAACGAAGCTTTACCCGTCACTTGTTCAGATAAGGACCGAAACAGATACGGTAAAAAAACTTAAAGGTATAAAGGTTAATGCAAAAGTATCGGTCGGTGACAAAGAAAAAACGGGTGAGGTTCTGTTTACTGATTACGGGATTTCAGGCCCGCCTGTCTTCTGGTTATCCTCGTATATAGAGGGCGAAAAGGAAATAGCACTTGATATTATGCCTGAATATTCATATACTGATATTTCGGATATGATAACAAAACGTGTGAATACTCTCGGAGATATTCCTCTGGAGGATTTCTTTGTGGGTATGCTCAATAAACGCGTATCGCAAGCCTTATTAAAGCATATTGGAGTAGAGCCGTTGTCAAGGCTTGCAAGCTCATTGTCACGAAAGGAAATACAAGCGATATCAAGTATTATAAAGAATTTTAAATTACAAATAAAAGGAACGTCAACATGGAATAACGCGCAAGTAACTAAAGGCGGAGCGGATGTATCACAGTTTAATGCTGATACAATGGAATCAAAGCTCGTAAAAGGACTTTATTGTTGCGGGGAGGTTCTTGATGTTGACGGAGACTGCGGCGGATATAACCTGCAATGGGCATGGAGCTCAGGATATATTGCAGGTATATACGCATCAGGCAGAGACATGGAGGGTTAATATGCGTAATTCAATGAAAATTACACGAGGTTATCAAATTTTTTCAATCTTTAAACGTATGTTATTAGGAAGCTTTGTGTGTGCGATTATACAGCTTATTACTGTTATAGGTGCATATGAAAACAATATACTCAGGAATATAGCAGGGGTAATTTTTGTCCTTGTTTATTTTGGGATGTTATTGAGCGAAGCATCTATTCTTGGTAAATTTGATAACAAGCCGTACACACCACTAAGCTACAGCTATAAGTGGCCGCTGTTGTGGGGGGGACTTCTGGCATTAGTTAATATAATTGCTATTCTGATATTTAAACTTAATTGGGCTTTTGGTGATCCAAATCCGATTATAAACATAATATTTTTTGTTTTTCAGTCCCCGTATTTTGCTTTTTTAATAATGAAAACAGGTTATTACCCGTTTGTTATGGTATGCGTTAGCACATTACTGCCTGTTGTTGCTTGTATCGTAGGTTACATAATGGGTAAAAATGAATTTCTTATCTCGAACAAAATACATAGTTTTATGTTTGAAAAAGGAAAAAAGGATGCATAATAATCACGTAATAAATGTAACTAAAATGTAAATGCTGTGTTATTGACATCAAACGACATAATATGTATAATTAATTAAGGATAATAGGTGTATTATACACTTATGTACATATGGTCCGAATAAGAAACAGAATTACACATGGGTTTATCTGTTTTGAGAAAGGAGTTACAATAAGCGATGATTTGTAGAGAATGTGGAGCAAATATTCCCGATGATGCCAATGAGTGCAAATTCTGCGGTGCCGTATACGGAGAAGCTGCGGCGGCTCAACAACCTATGCAAGAATCAGAAGAAACGGCTAATGAGGAAGAGCTACTGATTGCAGAAGAGGAAGATAATATAGATGCTATCCTTGATGAGAATGAACTCAAGCGTAAGGCTCAGGCGGAGAAGATTTCATCTGAAAAACAGGCCCAACTTGCAGAAATAGAACAACGTCGTAAATTGAAAAAACGCAGACAAAGACGTAACAGGGCTTTGGTTGTATTGTTAGTATTACTTTGCGGAGCGGCAGTTGCGGCGGGAGTTTACTATGTTAATTCCACCTATGGAAATGATAAAGATGACAATGTAGTATTGATAACGAATAAGCCAACAACAAAACCGGAGGTAACAGCTACACCTGAAGCAACTCTAACTCCGGAACCGACAATAGAAGCTGTAGAAACTGAAAAACCTGCTGATGTTGTAGTTTCTGAGGAGAATGTTCCTCCTGCAAATGATGTACCTATAGCAACAAAGAAGCCTGCATCAACACAGAAGCCGACTGTAGCACCAACACAAAAGCCTGTAGCTACAAAGAAACCGACAACAGTTACTAAAGCATCGGGAATAACAGGTGCGCTTGTGGTTGGAGGTGATGTAGTTAAGGCAAACGGCAAAACATATATGTCATTTAACAACAACGGTAAATGGTATTATGCAACAGTATCTGATAACACAACTACAAGCTTTATCAATGGCAAACCTATGACAATAACTGCTGAACCTACATCTGAGACATATAACGGCGTAGCAGTATATAAAACTATTGATATTACAAACTATAACGGAAATTATATTTTACAAAATTCAGGTACGGCTATAGTTACTGATGCGGATTTACAGGGGATGTCAAAAGAACAGCTAAGATTAGCGAGAAATGAAATATATGCACGTCACGGCAGACAGTTTAATGACACTACACTGCAAAATTATTTCAATTCATGCTCTTGGTATAAAGCAAAAGCGAACTATAACTACTCAAATGAGAATAAATATCTGAACTCTACCGAGAAACAGAACGTTAAGACGATTAAGGCTTATGAAGACAGCATAAATTAAAAAAATAACGGCAAATTTTCGAGTTTGCCGTTATTTTATCTATTAGGAAATTTCTTAATTTCCTAATAGATAAAAAGTCTACCTATTGGAGTGTAGCACAGCGGAACGACAGTCACGATAGTTACTTTTTTATCGCATCAAAGAACATTTCGTAGAAATCGCTCCATTCATTGAAACTGTCAGTGCCGCCGCCATTTACACTGCGGAGCATTGCATCGCAAAATGCTTGTCCCATATCAGCAAGTTCAAACAATGTTATATCATAGCCGAACTTTTGGGCAGTGGTGCAAAATGCTTTGTAAGGGTCGTTTTCGTTGCGTGTTTTGAGTAAGGCGTTTCGCAGCTTATCATCACGCTTTGCATGATTTTGCAATCTCATCATTTCAAGCTCTATTCCCATTTATATTTCCTCTTTTCTCTTTGAATAAATACAGCCGCAATAGTTTTGTCTGTATAATCCGTATATTTCCGATAATTCGCAAGAGCGTTTGTAGCCGTTATTTTTTTTGAAGTCTGAGAATAAATAGGCTATGCCGTATTTCTCTGATAATTCCTTGCCAAGCTCATTTAATAGCTGTGCGTTTTTATGCGGGCTTATGGTAAGTGTCGTAGTGAAATAATCAAATTTATGATTTACTGCAACAGATGCCGTCTTTTCAAGACGAAGTCTGTAGCAACGCACGCATCTTGCTCCGCCCTCGGGTGCCGTTTCATATCCCTCTGAAATAGAAATAAACTCTTGCGGAGTATATCCGCCGTCCATCAATTTGACAGGAAATTTCAGGGGCATCTCATTTATTAACCTAACTAATTCACGCGACCTTTTTTCGTATTCGGAATATTCTGTAATGTTGGGATTATAAAAGAACACTGTAATATCAAAATATTCATTAAGATATTCCAACACATAGCTTGAACAAGGTGCACAGCATGCATGAAGTAACAGTGTCGGACGTATTCCTTGATCTTTAAACTCTTTTAATGTGTTGTTTAGCACTATTTGATAATTTTGTTTCACATCATCACCCCTCGTCCTATAATTATACATCAGATTTGTCTTAAAATCAAGCAATTCATACTCTTTTTTGTCTATTAGGAAATTTTTCAATTTCCTAATAGCAAAAAAGTCTGCCTATTGGAGTGTAGCATAGCGAAAAGACGGTCATTTTTTAAATTAATAAAATACCACTTGAAATTATTACGTGTTTATGATAAAATCAAATATAATAATTGAAGTGAAATAACATTAAATTTGCGTTAAAACAATATGGGAGGACAGAATATGAGTGAAAAGAAGACAGGGAAAAAAATAATGTTTGCAACCGCCATAGCTGCGGCGGCATACTCTGTTGCGACAGGTAAAGGACCGTTTAACAAGTATAGATTTAAAAAACAGCATGATGAGTTGGATAAATATGTTCAGACAAATTATCCTGATTGCTCATATTCAGCTATCGAGATGCACGGAAAAGGCTGGGCATCAACAATACTTAGAATGGGTAAACCTGTGTGCTTTGTATACTTTACAAGGTCAGATGACGGAACATACATCTTTACAGAGCTTGATGAAAAAATAAAATAAAACTGTGTAACACATTATCTCGTTCCTGAATAGTATATAGTACAATTCAGGGAAAAGGAGGTAAGACATTATGTGTTTATTCGGTAACAACAACAATGGTTGCGATTGGATTTGGATTCTTGTTATAATCCTTTTGGTTTGCTGCTGCGGTAACAACGACTGCGGTTGCAATGGTAACGGCGGATGCTGCTAATTAAAAGCAAATCCTGAGCGAACTGAGCCATGCGTGGCTCAGTTTGTGCGTGTAAATATATTGAATAGGAGATGATACAAATGGTAAAACATATCATATTATGGACATTAAAGGACGAATTTTCAAATACAGAGAAACAGGAAATTAAGAACAATATAAAAGCAGGTTTAGAGGGGCTTTTGGGTGTAGTTCCAGGGTTGACAGAAATAAAGGTGAATATAAATCCTTTACCTACATCCAATGTTGATCTGATGCTTAATTCAAGCTTTGAGAGTTTTGAAGCTCTAAAGTCATATGCTCATCACCCCGCACACGTAGATGTTGCCGATAATCTTGTAAGACCGTATACAGCATTAAGGTCATGTATAGATTTTGAGGTTTAAAGTTTGAATGAAAACCGCCCATCTTGCCCCCCTGCGCTCACTCGCGTACACAAAGTACAGCCTCGTTCACGCAGGAGCACAATCTGAACAGTTTTGATTCAAACTTGGGTTTTGTGGGAGAATTTCAAGGTCATAAAATTGAATGAAAGCGGCGCATCTCGCACCTTTCGTCGGACTCGCATACACACGTATCGTCTCGCCCGCCGAAAAATGCGACCTGCTTGATTCCCTTTTCCCAAACGAGTTTTGTAAAAGGAGTTAATAGTCATAATTATGGTAGAATTCAGTACCGTATTCGGAAATTCAGGCAATAGTATTATTGACAAATTAGTAGTTACTGACCTGGTTGTTTCAAAAATAGAACATAAAATGAAGGTATCTGTTGCAAGTGAGTTAAGCGATGTTATAAAGAAGCTTGCTGTGGATCAGATTAAACATAAAGCCGGTAACGTAGACGTAGAACTGCTTACAGACAGTAAATACATAAAAGAAAAAAATCTGACAGTTTACAAAACAATATCGAATAAGCCTGTAGCTGATGAGAAGCCCGAGGTTATAGGTAAGGTTGTATCTGCTGATATTATGCTTGTAGGCAGACCAATCAAGGATAGTGATATTGTGTCTATCGCATCGCTTAATGATAACTCAGGAAGAGTCGTTGTTTCGGGATGTGTTTTTGATGTGTCTGAACGTGAGATAAAAACAAAAACGGGCAAGGAAATGCATCTTGTCACCTTTGATATAGCAGATTTAACATCTGCTATCACAGCGAAGATATTTATTGACAAAACCGAGGATGACGAGAAATTTAATACATTATATCCGCCTATGAAAAAGGCGCTGAAAAAAGGCGGAATGTATGTAGTGTGTCGAGGTGAAGTCAAATTTGACGATTTTACCAATGAAACAACTATGTTTGCAAGAGATGTGGCACAAATCGAGGCCCCGCCTGTGCGTATGGATAATGCTGAGGAAAAACGTGTTGAGCTTCATATGCATACACAAATGTCGCAGATGGACGCGGTAAGTTCTGCTGAGGATTTAATTGAGCGTGCCATATATTGGGGACATAAAGCCATAGCAATTACAGATCACGGAGTTGTACAGGCATATCCCAATGCAATGCATGCATCAGAAAATAACGAAAAGATCAAGATAATATACGGTGTTGAAGGCTATCTTGTTGACGATACAAAACAGATTGTTTATGATGTCACAAACGAAACTGTAGACTCTCCGTTTGTTGTGTTTGATATAGAATCGACAGGACTTGACAAAAACAGCTGTAAAGTAATCGAAATCGGTGCTGTGAAAATAGAAAACGGAAAAATCACTGACAGATGGTCAAGCTTTGTAAATCCCGAGGTAAAAATACCTAAAAATATCACTGAACTTACGTCCATAACAGACTCTATGGTTTGTGATGCACTCACATTTGATAAGCAGATAGATGATTTCATAGCCTTTTGTGATGGTTGCGTGCTTGTAGCACATAATGCAAATTTCGATATGGGATTTATGAAAAAGGAATCTGAAAATTGCGGAAGAAGCTTTAATTTCCCATATCTTGATACAATGATGCTTGCACGATGTATGTATAAGAAACTGCCCAATCATAAGCTTGACACATTATGCCGTCATCTTGGCGTAATAAATGCACATCATCACAGAGCCGTAGATGATGCGGAGGCAACAGCACATGCGTTTGTTAAGATGCTTGATGAGCTACGTGAAATGGATAATATTGCACTTAACACATATAATCAAGTCTTTGATATACGCACAGCATCATCAAAGACAAAAGCATACCATATAATTTTGCTTGCAAAGTCCGAGGAGGGTGTCAGAAATATTTACGAAATGGTGTCGCAGTCGCACCTCAAATATTTTATGCGTACACCGAGAATACCAAAATCTCTTTTGAGAGAAAAGCGTGAGGGGATAATAATAGGCTCTGCGTGTGAAGCAGGTGAGCTTATTACTGCTATGGTCGATGGAGCAAGTGATGAGGACTTGTGCGAAATAGCAAGCTTTTATGACTACCTTGAGATACAGCCTATAGGCAACAATGCGTATATGAAAGAAAGCGAAAAGCACCCAAACATCAATACCGATGAGGATTTAATGGATATAAACCGTCACGTGGTAAAAATAGGAGAGATGCTTAATAAGCCTGTATGTGCGACGTGTGACGTGCATTTCTTAGACCCTGAGGGTGCACAATACCGAAAGATACTGATGTATTATAAAGGCTTTAAGGATGCAGATAATCAAGCACCGTTATATTTAAGAACAACAAAGGAAATGCTCGATGAGTTTGCATATTTAGGCAAGGACAAGGCATATGAGGTTGTAGTTACAAATACAAACCTTATTGCTGATATGATAGGTGATGTACGGCCGATACCTAAGAAAAAATGTCCGCCTGTTGTTGATGGTGCGGTTGACGGTATCAGGAACGACTCAATAAGAAGAGCCGAGGAAATATACGGCACACCTCTGCCTGAAAAGGTCCAGAAACGTCTTGATAAGGAGCTTAATTCAATCATAGGCAACGGCTTTGCAGTAATGTACAGAATTGCACAGGAGCTTGTCAGAAAGTCATTACAGGACGGGTATCTTGTAGGCTCACGAGGCTCGGTCGGCTCATCGTTTGTGGCATATTTGTCGGACATAACCGAGGTTAATTCGTTGCCCGCACATTATATATGTCCTAACTGTAAAAATGTTGAATTTCACGAAAGCGATATAGGTATGTCAGGCTGTGATATGCCTGATAAGGTATGTCCTAAATGCGGTACACAGTTTAAAAAGGACGGACACGATATTCCTTTTGAAACATTCCTTGGCTTTAAGGGGAATAAAGAGCCTGATATTGACCTTAATTTTTCAGGCGACTATCAGCCTGTCATTCATAAATATACAGAAACCTTCTTTGGCGAAGGCTTTGTGTTCCGTGCAGGAACAATCGGCACTGTTGCTGAAAAAACGGCATTTGGATATGTCAAGAAATACTGTGAAGAGAAAAACGTATTTATGCGTAATGCACAGATGAAGAGGCTTGCCAAAGGCTGTGAGGGGGTTAAACGTACATCGGGACAGCATCCGGGCGGAATTATCGTTGTTCCGTACACTAATAACATCCACGAATTTTGTCCTGTACAGCATCCTGCTGATGATGTAAATTCAAATATATTTACTACGCATTTTGATTATCACTCAATAGATTCAAACTTGTTAAAGCTTGACGAGCTTGGCCACGATGACCCTACTGTAATCAGAATGTTGGAGGATTTGACAGGTGTCGATGCAAAAACAATATCGCTTGATGATCCCCAAACATTAAGCTTGTTTACGTCAAATAAGGCACTCAAGCTCCTTGACGGCAAGGATATAGGCACACCGCTTGGTACGTACGGAGTGCCGGAATTCGGAACAAAGTTCGTTCGGCAGATGCTTATGGATACAAAACCCACAACCTTCTCGGAGCTTGCACGTATTTCAGGCTTGTCGCACGGTACTGACGTGTGGCTCGGTAATGCACAGGATTTAATCCGTGACGGATACTGTGATCTGTCACATTCTATATGTGCTCGTGACGATATTATGATTTATCTTATTGCCGCAGGTGTTGAAGAAGAACATTCCTTTAAAATAATGGAAAGCGTACGTAAGGGAAAGGGACTAAAACCCGAGGACGAGGAAGCTATGCGTGCGGCAAATGTGCCTGATTGGTATATTGACTCGTGTAAAAAAATCAAGTATATGTTCCCTAAAGCACATGCTGTTGCGTACGTTATGATGGGATTTAGGGTTGCGTGGTTTAAGGTGCATTATCCTGAGGCTTACTATGCTGC
>CADBPJ010000048.1 GCA_902796445.1 uncultured Ruminococcus sp.
AGAAAATCAAAAATTCGATGCAGAATTGAGCATGTGTTTGGATTTATTACCGTATCTATGCATGGTCTTACTGTGCGTTCCATTGGAGTAAAGTGAGCAGAGTTTAATATAGGTCTTACAAACCTTGTTTATAACTTTTGCAGATATACTATTTTAAAACGAGAAGAGGTGTATATGGGATAACTATGCCCAAATGAGAATAATTCTGAATATTTAGGGCTTATCCTCCCTAAATATTTAGCGAAAATCAATGGCAATTAGCTATTTGTTGCCTTGATTTTTGAAAAATTAATCGAAATAGCAAAATATTATGATTGGGAATCAATTTTTAGAGGTTCCCTTTATAAATAAATTCTTCCTTTCAAAAATTTACAAATAATCAGGAGGTACATTATGAATGGAATAATATCCAAACCGATGATAAAGCTTGCAGGCTGCAATACGCTGTGGACTCTTTCAGGAAAAAGCGGTATCGAATTAAAAAGCCGGGATGACGGCTGTTTCACATCGAATACAGGGCTTCTCGTTTCAAGCACCGAAGAGCAATACGGCTGTGTTCATCAAGTACAGTATACCGTAAAAAACACTTCAAATGATACGGTAAAAATCGAGCATATGAGCAGCAGTTGCTTTGAGAGTATAGGCGGAGGTCTCCTGCCTTGGTATGATGAGAGGAAATATAAGCTGCATATATGTCATTTTACATGGCAGGGAGAAGCGCAATGGCGGGAAAGCTCCCTATCCGACTTGGGATTGTATAAGGCATCAAATCACGGCGATGTCAACGCAATACAGTTGCGATCTGTAGGCAATCAAAGCACCGCTTTATATTTCCCTCAGATTTTCATTGAGGACATGGAACTTAATGTTATATATTTCTTTGAGATAGAAACAACAGGCAATTGGTACATAGAAATAAGCGGAAATTCGGACGGTACTCTCAGGGTTGAGCTTAATTCAGCTTTCTTTAACAATGACAATTGGTTCCTGAATTTGGAGAGTGGCAAAGAATACACTGCTTCTCCATGTGTGTACGGTGTAACGGACGGTGGCTTTGAAGAAGCGGCTGCGGCGCTGACGGATTACAGACGAAGCACATCAAAAGCAAGCTTGAGTGTTATGCCTGCTTGTTTTAACGATTATATGAACTGTCTTTGGGCAATGCCCGAAACACACAAGCTCCTCCCCTTGATAGATAAAGCCGCGGAGGTTGGCTGCGAAGTGTTTTGTATTGACGCCGGTTGGCAAAAAGATCCAAACACTAAAGATATGGATCTGGGTGACTGGATATGGCGCGATGAACGCTTCCCGGGATACGGATTTAAAGGTATAATAGATTATATCAAAAATAAAGGTATGCTGCCCGGTGTATGGCTTGAGCTAAACAGTATACACGAATCAGGCGACGCACACAAAAAATTCGCCGATTATCTTCTCAAGAGAAACGGTGTATATACCGGTTCGGCATACAGATACCAAATAGATTTCAGAGAGCCTGCCGTTATAGAATACATGAGCGAGGTTATTGACAGACTCTATTCCGTAGGCGTTCGCTTTATCAAAAATGACTATAACCAAACAAGCGGTATCGCTTTTGACGGTGATTTGTGCGGCGGTGAAGAGGTGAGAGATAATTCCATCGCCTTTGACAAATTTATTGATGATATACGAGAAAAATACCCCGATTTAATAATCGAAAACTGCGCAAGCGGCGCTATGAGATGCGATAACTCAATTATGAGGCATTTCCATCTTGAAAGCATAAGCGATCAGGAGTATTATTACAACAACCCCTCAATCTTGTCAGGTATAGCTGCTTGTCTGCCGCCGGAAAAATGTGGCAGCTGGGCATACCCGTATCCACAGCTGTTTGATGACAGGCTAAAGCCCGCAGCGGAGGCTGTGAAAGTAAATTCGGATGATAATGCAAACGAAACTGTATTTAATATGGTAAACGGCATCCTCGGACTTCTGTATTTATCCGGTCATATTGAGTTCGCCGACTCCGAAAACACAAGGCTTATAAGTGATGCAATAAAAATATACAAGGATAACAGGGCTTTCATCGCTTCGTCATATCCTATATACCCGGTTGGCAGGATAAAAATAGAAACAGATGGTTTTTATGCATATGGTCTGACAAATAAAGATAAAAGCAAAATCCTGCTCGGTGTATGGCGCATCAACTCCCACGAGAATGTTCAGGTATTTGATTTGTCAAAATACGTTCACAGTGACAGCACAATAAAGCTTATATATCCTCAGGGCTATGACACTGACTTTTCATTCTCGAACGGTAAGCTGTCAATCAAGCTCGACGAACCGTACAGTGCAAGATTGTTTGAAATATCCAATAAGCTAAAGTAACCGCAAGGGAGATGAATGTATTATGATATGTAAAAAAATACAATTATCCGAAACAGACGAAAATGTGTTTTTGGAAGCTTGCATAGCGGATAAAGTGGGAGATTTTGTAAGAAAGGCAATACTTGTAATTCCCGGTGGCGGATACGGTGAGGTATGCTCGGAGCGTGAAGGCGAACCGATAGGTTTAGCGTTTATGCCGTACGGTTATAATTATTTTGTGCTGCATTATTCGGTAAACAGAGTAAAAAGATTCCCGTCACAGCTTATTGAGGCTGCTATGGCAATAAAGCACATTAAGGACAACGCAGAAGAATACGGAATTGACCCGGAGCAGGTATTTGTAACGGGTTTTTCGGCGGGAGGTCATCTTTGCGCCTGCTGCGGAACAATGTGGAACAAAAAAGAAATTTATGATAGGATAGATATGCCGTACGGTTATAATAAACCACGGGGCATTATGCCTATTTATCCTGTTGTTTCCTCCGCGGTTCCCGAAGAAAAGACAGGAGAAATGAGTAAATCACTCGGTAAGAAAATAGGAGGAACATTTATGAACCTACTGTGCAGTGACGATCCGAGTGTTGAAGATTTACAGTCATGTTCCGTTGAAAATTTTGTGACACCGGAAAGCAGTCCTGCTTTTATAGTTCACACATCAACCGATGAAGTTGTAAGTGTAAATAATTCATTACTTCTGGCACAGGCATACGCGGCGGCGAATGTTAAGTTTGAGTTGCATATTTATCCCGATGCGCCGCATGGTATGGCTTTGGGGAATGAAATCACGAAATGCGGCGTTGAAAAATGGTGCAATGAAGCACTGGCTAAATGGGTTGAACAAGCGGCATTCTGGGCAGATAACGTCTCATAAGTTTGGGGAAAGATAAGCGGTGCATCTCGCACGATGTGTTTTCAGCAACCGAAGGTCCTGTGCATTTACGTAGAGATATGAAAGATGGCATCTGCAACAATCGTGCATAATAACGCTTATATATTTCCTTTGCATATTCTCTCGGTGTCATTTTCATTTTTCCTTTTAAGCACATAGCAATACAAAAGTACGAAAATTTTTAATGTCGGTTTTACACCTTCTGCGGCATAACCGCAGAAGGTGTTTTCGTGGGCGACACTTTATAATTTAGAGGCATACGTACACATTTTCATCTGAAATCCTCATTGTGATTTTCGGTATGCTGTCGGAGACAACCCAACCTTCTTTTTAAAAATTCCTGTGAAATAATTTGAATCACGAAAACCGACACAAAATGAAATCTCCGTGATATTCAAATCCGAATACTTTAAAAGATATTTTGCATCTTCAATCCTCAAAATATTTATATATGACTTAATACTCATCCGCATGTGCTTATTGAATTTATGACTTATTGTTGATCGACTGCATGAAAAATGCCTGCAAATATCCTCCGAGGTGATGTTTTGCGTATGGTTTTGTTTTATATATTCTACAAGAGCACCGCAAAAGCTCTCCGTATTCGCTTGGGGGTCCGTTTGTCTGTGATAAGCAAGCTCAAGCATACAGCATAAAGGGGTTATAAGTGTGTCTATGAATGTCTTCGCCGGTATATCGTCCTTAAGCGTGTCATATGCAGAAATAAGGTTCTCTTTAGGAAGCTTATATTTTTTTGAAACCGCATCAATGTATATCGAAGCTTTGTCACTTTTGTAGCCGCTTACACTTATAAACCCTACAGTGACGCTGTTATTATTAATAGGGTATATAAACTCTTTTACACCCGCATGGCAAACGCCGCAAAAAGCACCTGCACTGCATTTTTCTATAACTCTCCTCTGCTTTTGTACACAACAGCTCTGAGCCTTGATGCTGCTTTTAATATAAGCGCAATACGAATTATCATGTATATTGAATTGCATCAGATCATCGGATAAAACTATTTTATCAAAATCGCTCACATGAAGTGAGATCAGAAGATTACATTCTTTCTTTAAATATAGAATATATTTCTTAATTGCTTCGCTCAACTGCATTTAACCACACCCCTTTTTGCACAAAAACAATGAAAATTTGCGTAAAAACAAAGGATAATCATAGAATTTTGTGTTATTATATGACTATACTAACATAAATTGAGGAGGAAGTCAATATGAAAACAATAAAGTATACAGGTGATTTATGTGTTATAGGAGGCGGTCTGTCAGGATTATGCTGTGCAATAGCCGCTGCACGAAATGGCATAAAAACGTATCTCGTTCAGGACAGGCCTGTTCTGGGCGGTAATGCTTCAGAGGAGATTCGTATGTGGGTATGCGGCGCCCATGGTACCGACTGCAGAGAAACAGGTATAATAGAAGAACTGATGCTTGAAAATTTTTATATAAATAAGGGATTAAAATATCCTATTTGGGACAGTGTTCTGTACGAAAAAGCAAAAGCCGAAAAAAATCTTACATTGCTGTTAAATACAAGCTGTTTTGATGCGGAGATGAACGGTAATGAGATTATCAGTATAAAAGCATGGCAGTCAAATGCTGAAACATTTCATATAATAAATGCAAAATATTTCGCAGATTGCTCGGGTGATTCCATACTTGCAGCATTAACGGGTGCAGAATTTATGTACGGACGTGAATCAAAATCCGATTATAACGAAACTATACCGCCCGACGTAGCTGATAATAAGACCATGGGTATGAGCTGCCTTTTTCAGATAAGAGAAACCCCTTGCAAACAGGAATTTATTCCTCCTAAATGGGCATATAAATATGAAACCGATGCGGACCTGCCGTTTAAGGATCATGATAGAGATAATAATTTTTGGTGGATAGAAATAGGCGGCGAATGGGACTGCATACACGATACGGATAAATGCCGTGATGAGCTTTTAAAAATCTGTTACGGTGTATGGGATCATATGAAAAACTATGGTGATCACGGTGTCGATAATTGGGAGCTCGAATGGATAGGATTTTTGCCCGGCAAACGTGAAAGCAGAAGATATAAGGGCAAATATGTGATAACACAGAATGACGTAGAAAGCGAAGGCAGATTTGATGATGTTGTGGCATATGCAGGCTGGTCTATGGACGATCATTTCCCGCAGGGATTTTATTATACGGAGGGACATCCTACAATATATCATCCTGCACCAAGTCCCTGGGGAATTCCGCTCAGAGCCATGATTTCAAATAATATTTCAAATCTCGTGTTTGCGGGACGTAATATAAGCGTTACTCACGCAGCATTAAGCTCCTCCCGTGTTATGGCAACCTGTGCTATATTGGGACAAGCTCTCGGCACTGCTGTTGCGATGGCTGTTGACAGCAAAACAAGTGTAGAAAATATTGATATTGTAAGCCTGCAGCAAAAGCTGATGGCTGATGACTGCTATATACCTTTCAGAGAAAGAAATGTATCCGAGCTAAGCAAAAAAGCTGTATGCAGTCATGACATTATAAGAAATGGTAAGGATAGGGGCGACGAAAACTGTTTAAAGCTAAACAGCGGTGAGGTTGCCCAATACCGCTTTGAAGAAGACGAACACATAAGCCAAATAAGATTGGTATTCGACAGTAATCTTAACAGAGCATATCAAAATATGCCATGCAACTACCCTCTTACAGAAAAGAAATTTAAACTTCCTGATACCTTAATAAAGGAATACATAATTGAAGGTTACGACAGAAACGGTAACGTGCAAAGCATATCGGTAAAGGATAATCATCAGAGATTTGTTCTGCACGATGTTGATTGGTGCGTAAGTACAGTAAGATTTATACCGATTTCTACTCACGGAAGCAGTGAATTCAGAATATTTGATTTTGAGTTAAAATAACAGAAGTGTCATGGACCGCAAACTCCTTTATGACTGCTTCAACCAAAGCTGATGGGCTGCAAGCCGTCTTTATATCGAAGCAGTTGAGAATAATGCCGCACCCACAGATGCTTCTTTTTTGTTGTATGACACCTGAACGGGCAATCCGAACATATCCTCAATCACTTGCTTCATAACCGGAATTTTTCTCACAGCATTGCCGGATGCAACAATTAACTTTTTTTCAGCATTTATCGGCATAAAATCATATAGCTCTTTGCAAATTCCGCATATAAAACCCAAAGCAAGCTGACCGGGTGTGAAGTTTTCTCTTGTAATATTAAGTATAGAGCCTTGTATGTTCGGATTGCTTCGTTTACCGGAAAATAATGTGTTGACAGCAAACGGTTTTTTATTCTGTTTATATGCATCATAAGCCAACTTATTTAAAATATGGGTTTGTCAAGTAATCTGTGTAAGTTTTTTTACAGAAATTAATTTTTGCAATTACAAGCGTTTATGCCGCGAAAGCTGCTTGACAATGAGTGGGCGGTATGGTAGGCTTCTGCCGGGGCGACTAAGCCCCTCTCGGGTGGCGTTCGCCTCGGTGCCGTACACCATGCCGCCAGAGGCTCGTTGTC
>CADBPJ010000049.1 GCA_902796445.1 uncultured Ruminococcus sp.
CTAACATAATATCAGATTTTGTACGATTTGGGAAGTGGTTTTTGCCATTTCCCTTATTTTTTTGCCAATTAATATTTTACACTATGTTGCAAATTTACTAAAAAAATTTTTTTATAATCAATTCAGAGGTTTAATCAGTGAAATATCTATGATTTTTCCGCCGTCTTTCGTGTATAACTCTTTAGTTCGTTTATATCTTGAAGATGAAATTACCCATTTTGCATCGTCTATGCTTATGCTCGGCCTTCCCTCCATACGAACCAAATTCGTCGCCGATTGTAATATCTTAATGGCATCTCTGCCGTTTTTAGCATAGTCTGCAATACATTCGTTTACTCCTTTATCGGTTAATATTCCACATCGTATTTGTGCTTGTTTTATTATTGATAATATATCCTCTCTCATAAGGGGATTAAAATATATCTCCACGCAGCGAGACCTGACGGCTTCAGGTATTGTTTCAGGGCTACGTGTTGTCGCACCGATAAGTCTGAAATCAGCAGGCAAGCCATTTTCGAACATATCGCGGATATATGCAGGGATTTTTTTGTTCGATGAACTGTAATAAGAGCTTTCAAGAAGTACACGCCTGTCCTCAAGGACCTTTAAAAGCTTATTAAGCTGTTCGTTGGGAAGTTCGCCTATCTCGTCAAGAAACAGCACTCCACCGTGTGCACGGCTTACAGCCCCCGGCATAGGCTGTGGTATACCGTTTTGCCCAAAAGCACCCGAACCCTGATATATCGGATCGTGAACAGAGCCTATAAGCGGATCCGTAAAACCATGTTCGTCACATCGCATTACAGATGCATCTGCTTCAATAAAGGGAGCCTCCTTTGAAAATGGTGTCATAGGGCTTTTCTTTACCTCTTCTAAAATCACACGTGCCGCCGCAGTCTTGCCAACCCCGGGCGGGCCATAAATAATAACGTGTTGCGGATATTTACCCCATAGCGCTGACTTCAAGGCACGAAGGCCATCCTCCTGTCCGATAATTTCCGATACGGACGATGGGCGTACACTTTCTGTCATAGGCTCACTAAGGTGTATATGTCTCATCTTGTTAAGTAATTCTGCCTCACGTTTATATTCGGATTTAAACTGTTTTTCTGTCCCCGATTCATTTTTCAACCGCACAAAGAAATATGTCCCCACAACGAATGTTACAACAAGCTGTGAAAATGCAATCAATGCATCCATAAAAATCACTCCTTTCACAAAAATAAACAGTGGCCATATGCTAACCACCGTTTATTGTTGCCTTTTATTTCGTTTTTATGTATCAGATAACAATTACTGCCGCTGTGTAATTGTCACTGTTTTGGGGAGCCTTCGCCTCGCGTATTGCTATCATTTTTTCAAGCCATCTCTCACCATCATCAGAGTCTTTGAACGTGTTTTCCATATCCTCCTCTGTGACATATTCCCAGAAACCGTCTGTACACAATAAAAAGCTTGTTGATGCATTGATATGGATTTTTTCAGATATATTCATACCATCCATCACAACGCCTAAAGCACTTGTAAGCTTATTCTGATTGGGGCTTGTGCGAATATCCGAATATTCTGTTACTCCATTTACAAAATCAAGAAATGCCACAGAATGATCTTCTGAAACCTCTGCCACAATACCCTCGCAAAGTCTGTAGATTCTGCTGTCGCCCACATTCGCCCATATAGCGCGTCTGCCCTTTATAAGAAGCACAACAACCGTACTTGACATATACAAAAGCTCAGGATCGTTCATCGCGCGAGAAACTATAGCATCATTTGCGGCATTTATGTATTTTTCGATATGCTCCTTTGAAAAGCCGGGGTCATTTGTAAATTCATCTAAGACCGTATCTACCGCAAGCTTAGATGCTAAACTTCCGCCTGCGTGTCCTCCAAGTCCGTCGGCTACCACAACACACACAATGCCCTTTTTTCGAGTTTTCCCCACTGCATCCTCATTGTATTCTCTTCCGCCTTCTTTGCTCACTCACGTAACTATCATTGTGCCACCTCGGTTTTTACAGTTTCATTTTGCATCTTAGCA
>CADBPJ010000050.1 GCA_902796445.1 uncultured Ruminococcus sp.
CGAGAGCAAAGTGGAGTAATAGCTTTGGTAGTAAATACATAAAAAAAGCAGAGCAGAAGGCTGTGAAGCATGCGGATGCCATCATCGTCCTATCAAAAAACGTGCAGGATTATTATGTTTACGGGATGGTTCTTTCAACATTTAGTTAGCGGATCATTTTGGACGAGTCCATATTTCTTTGCAGCACTGGCTTATGCTATAGCTTGGACTAATAAAAATGGGAGAAGATTAGATGAGAATCGGATTTGAAATAAATGATAGTGGATTTGAGAATATAGATTTGAAAGATCCAGAAGAAGGAAATCCCGGAATTGGTGGAACCCAGTTTGAGTTTATACTATTGATCAGTTCACTTTTAAAATATACATGTGATTATGAAATCTTTGTATATCATTATTCGCTAAATAAATATCCAGAGAGCATTCATGATTGTATTGTGGAGTCTGAAAGAGACATCCTGAAGCATGCACAACAAGATAATATAGATGTATTGGTGTACAAAACAGATAAAGATGAAGTATGGTATGAATTAATTGAAAAATATGGCGTGAAATGCATTGCATGGGCTCATACATATTTAAAATACCAAGAACTGAAAGCAATAGAAAATAGTAAAAATACCGTTCGGTTGATATGCGTAGGTAAAGAACAATATGATACACACATTGATGATGATATTATTGCTAAAACAAGCTATATCTACAATATGGTTGACTGTAGTAAACTGCAAATAAGAAATCCGCTGTTTAAAAAAGAGGTTACTTATATAGGATCGCTTATTCGAGAGAAAGGTTTTCATGTTTTAGCACAAGCTTGGAAGGATGTTCTAAGAGAAATTCCAGACGCAAAATTAAACGTAATAGGATCTGGAAAACTATATAATCGCAATTCTCAGTTGGGAGAATATGGAATTGCCGATAAAGAATACGAAAAAGATTTTATTCCATATTTGATAAATAACGATGGCGAGTTATTGCCATCGGTCAAGTTTTTGGGAATTTTAGGAACAGAAAAGCAAGAAATTCTTAAGAATACTGCGGTTGGAGTAGTAAATCCCACCGCTGTTTCGGAAACATTTTGTATTAGTGCTGTCGAATTCGAAGGGCAAGGTATTCCAGTATGTTCTTGTAAAAAAAATGGTTTGCTCGATACGGTTCAGAATAAAAAAACAGGATTGCTATCTAAGTCGGCAAAGTCCTTGGCGAAAAATATCATAGAGTTATTGAATGATAATAAAAAAAATGTCGAGTATGGAAGAAATGGAATCGAGTATGTGAAAAAATTCAGCCCTAGTATGATTGTGAAAAAATGGGATGATTGTTTTCGTGAGATCATAAGTGGAGAAAAAGTACGGTATATTCCTGTTACTGGAAATTATTTAAACAATGGAAAATGCATTCGCATAATTGATAGATGGATAAGATTTACACTCGGAATAAAGTGCTTTCCGAGTGTGAATACGATGCTGTTTGAAACAAAAAAATTATACCATAAATTAAAAGGAGTACAGTGAGTGATGCCATTAATTAGTATCATTATTCCGATTTATAACTTGGAAAAGTATATTGAGAGATGCTTGAAAAGCATTCAGTCACAAAGTTTAGATGATTTTGAAGTGATAGTAGTAGATGACGGATCGACAGATGAGAGCTTAAATATATGTAAGCAATATGCCCAAAAGGATAGTCGCATCGTAATAATATCGCAGCATAATGGTGGGGCAAGTAAAGCACGAAATAGTGGAATAGCTGTGGCTAGAGGACAATATATTGCATTTATTGACGGTGATGATTATATTGAAAAAGATTTCTTGGAGAAATTGTATAACGCGATAAGAAATAGTAACTATCGAATGAGCATGTGTGGATTTGATTGTGTTGATGAATGCGGGAATTCAGTTCGGTCGCCCTTTCCCCAGAATTACATTCCCGATTCAATTTCAGGATATGATGCAGCCGCATATATTGGTAATACTATGCCGTTTGGTGTTGTTTGGAATAAACTCTATGACGCAACTATTTTTAAGAAGATCAGATTCCAGGAAGGCAAGACATTCGAAGATGAACTAATTCTGCATCATTTATATGGTGAGTGCGATTCAATAGCATGTGTTAAAGAAACATTGTACCATTATGTACAACGGGCTGGAAGTAAAATGACTGAGAGTTATTCGCCAAGTAAAATGGATATTATCGATGCCTATATGGATCGATTGCTATTTTTTGTTGATCACAGTTATGAGCAATCTGTTATTGATCGTGACAGAAAAAAACTGATGGAATTTTTTAGAATTGCGTATCGAAAGAAGGGCGGTAATACAGAGCAGGGTAAAAAGAAGTTACATATTCTGTTTCTACAATATAAAAAACAAGTGTATCCACTTTTCATCACACACACTTTTGAGGAATGGGTATTCGTTCATTGCCCCAATATAACAATGCAAATTAAGTCAATATGTCGAAGATTGGTAAAGTAAGGAGAATAGAGTTGAAAGCTTTAATTGTTACCATAAAGGATCATGGATTTAATTATGGGAATAAATTACAAAATTTTGCAGTAAAAAAAATACTAGAAAAGTACAACTATAAAGTGTATACGTTGTGTTTTGAGTATGGAAAAAAAGAAGAAATTGTGACGTACATCAAGTCAATGCTTCATAAATGTACTGGTTATAAGTTTGCGAAAAGTAAGAAATACTGGCTAGAATATAC
>CADBPJ010000051.1 GCA_902796445.1 uncultured Ruminococcus sp.
AATCATTTTTGCACCTATAATTCCGATAATACCGGTGGGAATTGCAATCCAGAACTGTCTTCCATTACCTAAAAGAGATGATATATATATATAGCCCAGAAGTCCTGCACACACTGCCACTCCATAGATAAATACAGGGTTTAAAAACTTAAATGCCACAAGCTGTGAATGGTTTTCAAGGGCGCGCTTTTTGTATGCCACAAGACCAAGTGCGAAAAGTAATAATCCCAGAGCTATATATACATATATCATACCGTCGCATATGTGTATGTAGTCAGCGTAGATGCGACTTGAAATTGACATAGCGTTGTTATCCGAATAGCCAAAAAGATATATATAGCAAAGCACCTCTGAAACACCTTCAATAAATAACGGCAGAAGTATTACACAGTATGGTATAACTATGGAGGCAAACACGTTTGCTGTAAGTATAGATATTGCTGTGCCGAGTGCGGTTATAACAAACACGTACACAAGCGTCAAGCCTGCCCACAAAAATACGTCAGAAGGTCGAATACCTTTAATTGTAAGCATTATAAGCATATTGATTATTATCGGCAAAATCTCAAGAAGTGCCATAGATACCATATGTGAAAAATACAGCGTTTCACGACGTAGAGGCAGACTATGTATTGTATGAACCGCACTGCGATGATGCAAGTATGAAAACATCATAGCAGGTGTTACGATACAGCAAGTGAGTACCGCAAATAATGTGGGTATCACACCGCCTAAAAATGTCGAATGAGTTTGCGTATCTGTATATGCATAGAAATTAACTATATGATATGCCGGCACAACAGATGTAAGAAACAGTAAAATTGTAAATATCGCACCTAAATACCAATAGCGGCGTAAATCAGATTTTATAACACTTTTATTAACCAATGATTTCAAGGTCATAATCCATACCTCCCATCTCATAAATAAATATCTCTTCTAAGGAAAGGGGAACAACATCAAGAATAAGGGGTGAATATGCCCTTATTCTCTCTTCGATTTCCGTATAGCCGCCACGAAGAATAAGCATATCTACACTGCTGTGCTTTTCGTGATTTAATATATCAAGCGTACCGCGAAGTTTTTCAGGAAATCCGTCACGAAAAGCCGTCTGCACCTTATGAATATTGCCCTTAACCTCATCAATATCCTTTTCAATGACGACGACGCCCTTGTTCATAATCCCAATGTGGTCGCATACGTCCTCAAGCTCTCTTAAATTATGAGAGGATACAAGAACCGTCAGTTCACGCTCCGCAACGTCAGAGAGCATTAAATTCCAGATATTCCTCCTCATAAAAGGGTCGAGTCCGTCCACAGGCTCATCTAAAATCATCACGTCGGGATTTGCCGAAAGTCCAAGCCAGAATGCCACTTGCTTCTGCATACCTTTTGACAGACTGCGTATGTTGCGTTTTGTATCAATCTTAAATATATTGTTCAGGGCGTTAAATCTCTCGTCACTCCAATCAGAATAAATTCCGCGATAGTATGATGCCATATCCCTAATGGAATAACCCGGAAAGAAATAAAGATCATCACTTACATACACCATACGGCTTTTTATTTTTGTATTCTCGTAAACATCTTCTCCGTCAATGGTTATCTTACCGCTGTCAGGACGGTATATACCTGTCAGAGTTTTTATTACGGTAGTTTTTCCTGCACCATTTGGACCTACAAGACCGTAAACAGAGCCTTTTTCTACATTTATATTCGCTCCGTTAAGTGCGGTAAAGTTGCCAAATGTCTTAACAACATTATTTACATTGATCATCTGACATCATCTCCTGTTCTCTGTATATCTCGTTTATTGTTCGGATAAGTTCGTCTTTGGAAACTCCTAAAAAACAAGCCTGTTTTACATTGCCTTCAAACGCGGTTTTAAGCTCATACATTTCTGTTTTCTTTCTTATGTGTGACGCCGTTGCAACAAAGCTCCCCTTAGCACGCACCGAATATATAAATCCCTCTGACTCTAAGTCCTTATATGCGTGCTGTATGGTATTGGGATTTATGGTAAGCTGCTGGGCGAGTTCACGCACCGACGGAATTTTTTCGTTCTCGGCAACTGTGCCTGTAATTATAAGCTCTTTTATCTTATCCTTTATCTGTTCATATAGCGGTCGGTGATCCGACAAGTCAATCTGTATCATAAGATACCTCCCTTCAGTTGTTTTGATTGCAATCACTGTACTAACTGTATTAGTTATTATAATACAGTTAGTACAGTTTGTCAATAGTTTTTTAAAAAAGTCTAAAA
>CADBPJ010000052.1 GCA_902796445.1 uncultured Ruminococcus sp.
AACGCTTTAAATGCGGGTATGAACGGACATCTTGGTAAACCCATAGATGTAAATGCACTGTTAAAGATGTTAGCAGAATTGCTGGAACAAATCATAACTTAAGACAGTACAGAAAAATATAAATAATTGACATTAAAGGAAGAGTGATATAATTATGGATTTATATACAGCAATTGTGTTTTTATCCGGGTTTACATTGGTAATTACTGCAGTGGATGCGATTACAAACCGACTTGTTTCTCAAAAGAATAAATCCGAGATAGTACTTGTAAGCCTGTTTATAGGCATAGCAATTTTTTCTGAATGGATAGGTGTAAAAACAAATGGTGCAGATGTCTCTCTTATATGGTTGCACAAAGGTGCAAAGCTTGTAGAGTTTTGTGTTGCACCTCTAATCAGTGTTGCAGCCGCCATTGCTTACGGAAAGGTGAAAAGACCGAGAGTTATAGCCGTTATATTGACTGCTCATGCAGTATTTGAGATTGTGGCATTATTTAATAATTGGGTATTCAGTGTTGATGCAGAGAATATCTACCATAGAGAAGGTTTGTATTGGATATATATTATTACTTTTGTTCTGTCTATTATATATTCCTTTGTATGTATGGTTCAGGGCAACAAAAAATACCAGGCACGATTTAGCAGCGTATTAATTTTAATTCTGTGCTTTTTGGCAACAGGTATCGGACTGCAAATGTTTCATTCTGAAATACGAGTCGATTTTATGTGTGTTGCAATCGGAAATCTTTTGCTATATAACTATTACGGAATCGTTATGAGCCAAATGGATATGACAACACGTCTGTTAAACAGAAGATGCTATGAAAGAAAGATAGAAACTATGAAGACTGCGGCGTATATTTTGATTTTTGATATTAACAAATTCAAGCAAATAAATGATACCTATGGCCATGCAGAAGGCGACAGATGTCTTGGGTTAGTTGCAGGGCAGATATATTCAGTATACGGAAAGAACGGCTTTTGTTATCGTATCGGTGGCGATGAATTCTGTGTAATTATGTATAAGCAGTTAAGTATGTTGGAAAAACTTAATCGTGAGTTTGAAAATGCTGTGGCTCACCTTCGGAAAAGCAACTTGAAATTATCCGGTGTTTCTGTGGGATATGCGTATTACGATAAAAATAAAACAAATATACAAGAAGTTATTGAGGAAGCTGACGAGATGATGTATCGTAATAAAAATAATAATATATCAAATTGATGAGGATGAATTGTAAACGAAAAGGATTGCTTCAATTTTGCTGACATTGACATTATTTTGCTTGTCTGTATTTGTATTTGTCTCTGAAACGACAAATCAACCCTTTTTTGTCCCTGTCAATCGGTTTAAAATCAGTTGAATTTTAGAAAAATTAAGGCATGGCAAAAACCCTGTAAACCGCATGGTTACAGGATTTTTGCTTGTTTTTGCAATTATGTCTGTTTGTAAATTTTACTTTTTAGCCTTTGAGTTGACTGTTCATAGTTTGCGATATATAGATATTGCGGTATTCTTTGGGGGTCATTCCTGTTTGTCGTTTGAAAAATCGGCACAAGTAGCTGCTGTCGCAATAACCCATTTTTTCCGATATTTCATCAAGTGTAATTTTAGCATCATGAAGGAATGATTTTATACAATTTATTTTGTGAATATTCCTGTATTCCACTGGTGATATTCCGATATAATTTCGGAAAAGGCGTTCGTAATGGCTGATACTTATGTTGTGGCTTGCGGCAATGTCTTTAATGCTTTTTGAGGGCGATGAGTACCCTTCAAGATCTTTTATGCTGTTTTCGATAATACTTATATTGGAGTAGCTTTTTTTTTCTATAAGGCAGTTACTCGCTATTGTGTTAAATATCTCATATGCGGCAGTGTATACTGACAATGGTAACGAATGTTCAGTATTAAATGTATCAATCAAAGATAGAAATAGATTTCTATACAGTGAAGAGTGGCGTGTGGTAACAACCATAACATTTTTACTAAAAAAGATGTGATCGCCACTGTCTTGTGTATACATAAAAGCTTTTTTGGGAGCGTCTCCTCTGTGTATATCTATGTAACTTAATGTAAATTCAAATAAAAGATTTTCCTGAAAGTTGTCATTTCCCGACGGAGAGTTTTCCCAGATATACTGACTCCCCCGAGGCATGTAAACAAGAGCACCGTGAGGAATATACAACGGAGGCAGATTATTCTGATAGCAAACGCCAAAGGTATTTGAAAAGAACAAAAGCGCATCTGTGTGACGCGGAGCAGACATTGTGAAATTTGTTTTTCCACTGATGATCTGCCTGCTTGCGAAAATGTTTGATATATTGAAAAAATATCGGTTTAGTTCAGAAAAATCAAGAAGCATTCTGAATACCTCCAAGATATAATGGTTTAATTATATTCATAATTTAAATCTGAGCAACGCTACTGCTTTTCTTACAAGGAAATTATGAAATGTAATCTGACTTAAATTATAACACGAAAATCTTTTATTGTAAAGAGCAATCGTAAAA
>CADBPJ010000053.1 GCA_902796445.1 uncultured Ruminococcus sp.
AAATCGGTAAAGGCACTGTTATTGAGCCGAATGTGTATCTTAAGGGTGACACTGTTATCGGCGAGAATGCAATAATCGGATTTTGTACCGAGATAGTAAACTCAAAAATCGGTGACAATGTTGATATTAAACATTCAGTTATAACAGACAGTGAGATAGGCGAGGGAACAACCGTAGGACCATTTGCGTATGTACGTCCTAACTGTAAGGTAGGCAAAAAGGTAAAAATCGGCGACTTTGTTGAGATTAAAAACTCAAATATTGACGATGGCACAAAGCTTGCGCATCTTACATATGTAGGTGATGCAGATGTCGGCAAGAACATCAATTTTGGCTGTGGCACAGTTGTTGTAAACTATGACGGCAAGAACAAACACAGAACAGTAATTGAGGACAATGCATTCATTGGTTGTAACACTAACCTTGTATCACCTGTAAAGGTTGGCAAGAACGCATTTACAGCGGCAGGCTCAACAATTACAGAGGACGTTCCCGAAAATTCGCTTGCAATCGCAAGAAACCGACAGACGGTTAAGGAAGAATGGGTTATAAAGAGAAATAAATAAGTCCAAATACACAGAACATTTTACGTTCTGTGTATTTTTTTTGTGTTTTATGGGAAATGTTATATATAAAAGAGACAGAACGGAGGCACAAATATGACATTGTCCCAGAGATTGGAAAAAAATTGTAACAAGCTTATATATGACTGTACCGATGAAGAGCTTTTCTGCGGTATATTAAAGACTATTGATGAGCTTAAAAACGAGATTAAGACAAAGGACGAAAAAAAGAAGCTATATTATATCAGTGCAGAATTTTTGATTGGCAAGCTTATGGAGTCTAACCTCATAAATTTAGGGGTATATCACGATATGCGTCAAATTCTTAGTGAATATGGCAAGGACTTATCGAAAATCACGGAGCTTGAGATTGAGCCGTCCTTAGGCAACGGCGGGCTCGGCAGACTTGCATCGTGTTTCCTTGACTCAATAGCATATACAGGCATAGATGGTGACGGAGTAGGTTTGCTTTACCATTGCGGCTTATTCAAGCAGGTATTTAAGGAGAACAAGCAATTTGAAACGCCTAATCTTTGGTTGGGTGATAACACAGTATTAAATAAAACGGACATTTCGTATACAGTACCGTTTGGTGATATGACATTAAAATCACGACTTTATACTATTGATATAATCGGCAAGGACCGAATAAATAAGCTCAACCTGTTTGATATTGAAACTGTAGACGAGAAAATTGTGACGGATGATATACGCTATGATAAGGCTGATATACGTCGAAATCTTACACTGTTTCTCTATCCTGATGACAGTGACGAGGCAGGCAGACGTCTGCGGTTGTATCAGGAATATTTTATGGCATCAAATGGTGCACAGCTTATAATAGACGAAACACTACGTCGGGGCGGACGGTTGGAGGATTTGGCAGATTATGCAGTTGTGCAGATAAACGATACACATCCGAGCCTCATTATTCCCGAGCTTATACGACTTCTTTGTGAGCGTGGAATGGATATGGACACGAGCATTAAAATAGTTGAGAAAATGTGTGCATATACGAACCATACCATTTTAGCTGAAGCATTAGAAAAATGGGAGGCAAAAACCATACAGGATATAATCCCCGAAATTTATGAAATCATAAAAGAGCTTGATGCACGCAAAAAAAGTGAATGTGCAGACAAATCATTGCATATCATAGACGATAATTCGCTTGTGCATATGGCAAGAATGGATATTCATTACAGCTTTTCCGTAAACGGCGTTGCCGCACTTCATACGGAGATATTAAAAAAGTCCGAGCTTAATGATTTTTATAAGATATACCCTGAGAAATTCAACAACAAAACAAACGGCATAAGTATGCGCCGTTGGCTTACAGGTGCAAATCCGAGACTTGACGGGTTTATCGAAGAACTAATCGGCAGAGATTTCAGGAATGATTATGAAAAGCTTAAAAGCCTTGAAAGATACAAGGACGATAACAGGGTACTGTCAAAGCTTTTAGAGATAAAGGCAGAGAATAAAGCTGATTTATGCGATTATATAAAGGAAAAACAGGGTATTGACCTTGACCCCAATTCAGTATTTGATGTACAGATAAAGCGATTGCATGAATATAAGCGGCAGCAGATGAATGTGCTGTACCTTATAACCAAGTATCTTGATATAAAACGCGGCATACTTCCCAAACGTCCCATAACTGCTATATTCGGTGCAAAAGCCGCCCCTGCATACACCATAGCAAAGGATATTATCCATCTGATACTTTGTATAGAGGAGCTTATAGAAAAAGATAAGGCAGTATCGGAGCATTTAAGAGTTGTAATGGTTGAAAATTACAACGTAACATGGGCAGAAAAAATTATTCCTGCCTCAGATATTTCCGAGCAAATTTCGTTAGCATCAAAGGAGGCAAGCGGTACGGGCAATATGAAAATGATGCTTAATGGTGCTCTTACGCTTGGCACAATGGACGGTGCAAATATTGAGATTAGTTCGCTTGTGGGTGAGGATAATATATATATCTTCGGCAAAAGCAGTGACGAGGTTATAGAATGTTATAAAAAGAATAATTACAAGCCGTATGACTATTATGAAAAAGATGCACGAATTAAAGAAGCGGTTGATTTCATAACGGACAAAGACATTTTAGCTTTGGGCGACAAAGAGAGCCTTACACGTCTTAAAAATGAGCTGATAAAGAAGGATTATTTTATGACATTCCCTGATTTTGAAGATTATTACAGCACGAAAGATAAGATGTTATCCGATTACGAAAACCGTATGGGATGGGCAAAACAAAGCCTCGTAAATATCGCAAATTCAGGATATTTCTCATCAGACAGGACAATTAGGGAATATAACAGTGACATATGGAGGATAGTTTGAATAAAAGCGGCAACCTGAACGATTTTCTTTCAAACTTAATTTTGTGAAAGGATTTGATTGATAAAATATGAAGACAAAACTAAGTGAAAGCTCTGCATTTGATTTTTTGCAGAAGCTTGGCAAGGTGTTAATGGTAGTAATTGCCGTAATGCCTGCCGCAGGCATAATGATAAGCATAGGTAAGCTTATCGGTATGGCAAATACTAATATAGAATTTTTCAGAATTTTAGCCACTACCATTGAAAATATAGGCTGGGCAATCATTACAAACCTTAATATATTGTTTGCTGTTGCAATCGGCGGTTCATGGGCAAAGGACCGTGCAGGCGGTGCGTTTGCGGCACTGTTGGCATTTATATTGATAAACAATATAACGGGCAGTATCTTTGGTGTTACCTCGGATATGCTTAGTGATCCTGATGCCGTTACTCATACGCTTTTCGGTCAGGAGATGGCAGTTGAGGGGTATTTCACATCAATTCTTGGCTCCCCTGCGTTAGACACAGGCGTATTTATGGGTATTGTGTCAGGCTTTGTGGGCGGTATTGTATATAACAAATTCTACAATTTCAGAAAGCTTCCCGAGGTATTGTCATTCTTTAACGGAAAGCGTTTTGTCCCGCTTGTTGTAATACTTTGGTCGGCAATAATCGCATTAATTTTTGCCATCATCTGGCCTGTGATACAGATGGGTATAAACTCATTCGGTATGTGGATAGCAAATTCAGCAGACACGTCGCCGTTTTTGGCACCGTTTGTATACGGAACATTAGAGCGTTTGCTTATTCCGTTCGGACTTCATCATATGCTGACAATACCAATGAACTACACATCATTCGGCGGAGAATATGTAATACAGACAGGTGTAAATGCAGGCAGTACGGTATTCGGTCAGGACCCGTTGTGGCTTGCATGGGTGACAGATCTTATAAACTTAAAAGATGCAGGGGATATAACTGCATACAGAGAACTATTAAATGGTGTTGTTCCTGCACGATTTAAAGTCGGACAGATGATAGGTGCAACAGGACTTATTATGGGTGTAGCATATGCTATGTACAGACGGATTGATCCTATCCGCCGCCGTGATTACAGGTCCATGTTTATTTCAACTGCACTTGCAGTATTTTTAACGGGTGTAACGGAGCCGTTGGAGTTTATGTTTATGTTCTGTGCAATTCCTTTGTATATTGTATATGCAGTGCTTCAGGGACTTGCATTTGCCTCGGCAGGTCTTGTGGATTTAAGGCTCCATTCGTTCGGAAATATAGAGCTTGCAACACGTATTCCGATGTCAATACGTGCGGGGCTTGGAATGGATATAATAAACTTCATAATTGCAGTTATAATATTCTTTGTAGCAGGCTACTTTGTGGCATATTATATGATAGGTAAATTCGGCTATGCAACCCCGGGCAGAGAGGGAAACTATGCCGACACTGCCGATACAGTTGAGATGGATACAAAAAATGACGAGCACGTGGGTGCACCGTCCCAGCCTGAACGTATTATTGCACTGCTTGGCGGCAGGGAAAATAT
>CADBPJ010000054.1 GCA_902796445.1 uncultured Ruminococcus sp.
AGTTCAATTAACTCACTGCGTACGTTTTCCTGGCCTATTTTATCAATCTTGTCAATGGTACGCATAATTTCGGGTGCTGTTTCGCTAAGTCCTAAAATTTCATATAATCCGTTCAAAATTTTGCGGTTGTTAATTCTGATAACGAAATCCTTTATTCCAAGCGATGTAAACAAAGAATAAATAATGCTCGGTATTTCAGCATCATTAATGATATTAAGATTACCGTCACCTATTATATCAATATCAGCCTGATAGAATTCTCTGAATCGTCCGCGCTGTGCACGCTCGCCTCGATATACTTTTCCTATCTGGTATCTCTTAAACGGGAAAGTCAATTCAGAATAATTTTTAGCCACATATTTAGCCAAAGGCACTGTCAGGTCAAATCTCATTGTAATATCAGAGTCACCCTTTGTGAAACGATATATTTGCTTTTCAGTTTCTCCGCCTGCTTTAGCCAATAATATTTTACTATCCTCCAAAACAGGTGTATCAAGAGGAAAGAACCCGTATTTTGCATAAGTGAGTTCCATCTGACGCTTTATTTTATCAAATATAACCTGTTTTTGGGGTAAAAGCTCCATAAACCCCGATAGAGTTCTTGGTGTTATAATTTTATCCATAATTCAGCTCCTAAAGTAAAGAAAGAATATAATATTTTTAGCTAATTATACCATAGGTACGTATAAAAGTCAATGATTTTGAGATAGCTTTTTGTTACCAAAAAGTTTACAAATGTCGTAAAAAGATGATAATTGACAAAAAAATCAATGTGTGATATAATAAACACGAATAAGATACCAAACCCTATTGGGTTTGTGATTGATGTGTTTATTGATATCGGTGTGAAGCAAAGCAGATAAGCTGCTTTGCACTTATGATATAATAAGTACATATAAGATATTTTGTATTTGTAATAAACAGCACATATAATTGGAGGAATGCACGATGAAGAGAATAGCAGCTTTAATATGTGCATTTTTTGTGCTATTTTCATTCTCTGTCTGTGAGGCATATACATGTCTTGATGTTTATAACAGTATGGACAAGGTACTTACATGGTCAGAAAACAATATTAAGCCAATGGATAGTGTAAACACAGTGGCTTCGGATTATTATGTTATGGCATTAAAACGCAGTGGAAATGTGTTTGAATACATTAAATATGCAGATGCATCACTCTTAAATCCTCCGAATTCTATCCAGGACGGACAACGTTCAATAATGGCAAGCATGGCGGCGGAGAAAAAACAGTCCGATGAATTAGTTGCTAAGTATACATATAATAGAGAGCTAAAGACAGCGGCGGATATTGCTGATGCAATAACTGTAATAACAAGCGGAGAATACGAGATTAAATCATCAAAAACCGACATAACAAGAATGGTAGTCACTCTTTTGGAAAAACAGGATATTGACGGCGGTTTTGACGGGAATATATCATCTACTGCAAAGAGTATAATTGCATTGTCATTTTTTACAGGAAATTGTTATATAGTAAAAGGCGAGAATATGGGTGAGAAATACCGCTATGACGTAAACTCTGCCATATTACGAGGTGTGAATTATCTGCAGAATAAGAAAAATGGTGATTTTGGTTATGGAAATGTTAAGGATACATCTTTTGTTATAATGGCACTTGATTGTGCTGGTATTGATGCAGATAATGACCCGGGTTTTTCGGGGGATGGTAAGTCAACCTTGCAATGGCTTATCTCACATCAATCGGAAAATGGCAGTTTTTCAAATGATTTAGACTTGTCAGCTATATCTGCGTGTGCATTGGTAAGCCACATTCGTGCAATGCAGGGCAATTCGCCTTTCTTTGCACTCCTGACGGAGGATATGCCCCTTAATCCAAATGAATATGACACAGATATAAATTACAGTGCCAAAGGTCTTGAAATTGCTACGCAGACAGAAATAGAGGTTTTGCAAAAAATAGCAGAGCCTACGGAAGAGTCGGCACCGACACCGTATGCGGTTACACCTGTAGAGGCTATAGACCGCGATATACACATCACTCAAGATAAACATTCAAAGGTACTGCCTATAATTGTAATTATATTGTCAATAATTGTTATCGTAGCGGCGGCGACATGGTTTGTTTTGTATATGCTCAACATACGACCAATAAAAAAATATCACCTAAAAGAAACAAAAGACGAAGATGGCTGATATTTAGTGAATATATATAACAATAGAACTATTAACAAAAAACAAGGGAGGTTTTACACTTGGGTAAGCTTCATATGGGAATAGACGTAGGCTCAACTACCGTTAAGATAGTTGTGCTTGACGATAATAACGATATAAAATATTCGGAATACAGACGCCATTATTCTGACATAAAAAGCACTGTAAATACGTTGTTTTACGAGGTAAAAGAGGTTGTCGGAGACAGTGAGTTCACAGTTGTGATAACAGGTTCGGGCGGGCTTTTGCTCTCACAAATGCTTGGCTTAGAGTTTGTGCAGGAGGTTATTGCAAACAAGACGGCAATAGAAACATTCCTGCCCGGCACAGATGTTGTAATAGAGCTTGGGGGTGAGGATGCAAAGATATTGTACCTTACAGGTGGGCTTGAACAGAGAATGAACGGAACGTGTGCAGGTGGTACAGGCTCATTTATTGATCAGATGAGTATTCTTTTAAAAACAGATGCTGACGGACTTAACGAATTGGCAAAAAATCATACAACGATTTATCCTATTGCCGCTCGATGCGGTGTGTTTGCAAAATCGGACGTGCAACCGCTCCTAAACGAGGGCGCGCCACGTGAGGATATTGCGGCATCGGTTTTGCAAGCAGTTGTAACCCAGACAATATCCGGGCTTGCACAGGGCAGACCTATAAAGGGAAACATAGTATTCTTAGGCGGACCATTGCATTTTCTGACACAACTTCGTGTTCAGTTTGAAGATACATTACGTGAATATGCGACATCATTTAATACTCCTGAGAATGCACAGCTTTTTGTTGCAATAGGTGCATCACTGATGTATAGCGATAAATCGAAATGTACAACGATTGATGATTTATCACAAAAGCTTAAAGCATCAACAGGTGTGGATGCACAAATTACACGAATGCCAAAGCTTTTTGAAACAGAAACGGACAAGGATGAGTTCTTTAAAAGACATGAAAAGGATACTGCCATACGTGGTGATATAGCTGATGTGAAGGGCCCTGTTTTTCTTGGCCTGGACGTAGGCTCAACAACAATTAAATGTGTCTTGATTAACGATAAGGACGAGATAATATATTCATACTATGGTAAAAACGAAGGAAGTCCCATAACTTGCGGTATAAATATTATGCGTGAGATATATCGAAAGCTTCCTAAAACTGCATACATAGCAAACGGCTGTACAACAGGCTATGGCGAACAGCTTTTAAAAACCGCACTGCGAATAGATGAGGGCGAAATAGAAACAATCGCACATTACAAGGCGGCAAATCATTTCAGACCAGGTGTTGATTTCATAATTGACATAGGCGGTCAGGATATGAAATGTATGAAGATAAAGAACGGCGTAATAGACTCTATTATGCTTAATGAGGCATGTTCATCAGGCTGTGGCTCGTTCATACAGACCTTTGCGGAGTCTTTGGGATATGACACTGTAGAATTTTCAAAAGAGGCACTTGCTGCCGATCATCCTGTGGACTTAGGAACACGCTGTACTGTGTTTATGAACTCACGTGTTAAACAGGCACAAAAAGAGGGCGCAACAGTAGGTGATATAAGTGCAGGACTTTCATATTCAGTGGTCAGAAACGCACTATATAAGGTTATAAAGCTTCGTGACCCATCACTTATGGGTGAAAAAATAGTTGTGCAGGGTGGTACGTTTAATAATAATGCTATTTTGCGTTGCTTTGAACTCTTGACCGAGAAGAACGTAACACGTCCCGATATTGCAGGAATAATGGGAGCATTCGGCTCGGCACTCATTGCAAAAGAGCGATGGAGTGGCGGAGAATGTGATATTATAACACGTGACGAGCTTGATACATTTACATTTACTACAAATCTCACACGTTGTGAGAAATGCAACAATCACTGTCAGCTTACCGTAACGGATTTTGGTGACGGAAGTAAGTTCATATCAGGCAACCGCTGCGAACGCGGAGCGGGAGAGAGTGCAAAGAAGAAGGATATACCAAATCTATATGATTATAAATATAAACGTGCATTTAAGTACAAGGGCATAAAAGCACACGAGGCACCTCGTGGTGTTATTGCAATGCCGAGAGTGCTTAATATGTATGAGAACTATCCGCTGTGGTTTACGTTCTTTACAGAGCTTGGTTTCAGCGTAAAATTATCAGGCAGAAGCACCCACGCACTTTATGAAAAAGGAATAGACTCTATTCCGTCAGAGAGTGCTTGCTACCCTGCAAAGCTTGTGCATGGCCATATTATGGATTTGTTAGAGCGGGGATATAAGACTATTTTCTATCCGTGTATTCCGTATGAACAGATAGAATACAGTGATGCAGGAAATCACTTTAACTGTCCGATGGTTACATCATATCCTGAGGTAATCTATAAGAATATGGATGCATTGAGAAATGACGATATAAAGTTTATGTATCCGTTCATTAACCTTGCGGATAAACCGTCATTTATGCGACAGATGTCAAAGGCATTATCGGATTATAATATACCGTTTAAGGATATAAAAGCGGCTACTGAAAAAGCCTTTCGAGAGCTAAAAGCATATAAAGAGGATGTACGACATAAAGGCGAGGAAACATTGCTATGGCTAAAGGAAAATAACAAGCGAGGTATCGTTCTTGCAGGCAGACCGTATCATATTGACCCTGAAATAAATCACGGTATTCCCGATATGATAAACAGTCTTGGATTTGCTGTTTTAACAGAGGATAGTATAGCGCATCTTGGTCAGCTTGAACGTGATATTCGTGTTGTTGACCAGTGGGCATACCATACACGTCTTTACGAGGCAGCATCAGAGGTTATAAAGAATGACAGGCTTGAGCTTATTCAGCTTAACTCATTTGGTTGCGGGCTTGATGCGGTAACAACCGATCAGGTGATGGAGATTTTGCAGTCACACGAGCGTATATATACAACACTGAAAATTGATGAGGTATCAAACCTTGGTACTGCACGTATACGTGTACGTTCGCTTAAGGCGGCAGTAAAAGAGCGGGATGCAAATAACTTCGTACCCCATAAGGTAGAGGACTATACCATTAACAGAGTGAAGTTCACCGAAAAGGAACGTAAAAATCACACAATTATATTCCCGCAAATGAGTCCTACGCATTTTGGCTTATTTGAGGCAGTATTGCGTGCTAACGGATACAGAGCCGTTGTTTTGGAACGGGTAACCCCTGAAGATGTTGAGGCAGGTTTAAAAAGTGTAAATAACGATGCGTGCTATCCGTCGATACTCGTAACGGGACAGCTTGTTAACGCATTTGTATCGGGTAAGTGTGACCCTGACAATACATCTGTTATGATAACCCAGACAGGCGGCGGTTGCCGTGCTACAAACTATATTGCATTTTTGAGGAAAGCACTAAAAGAGGCAGGATATCCGCAGGTGCCTGTTATTTCGCTAAACATTTCAGGCCTTGAGGGTAACCCTGGCTTTAAGATAACACCAAAGCTTGTGGATAGTCTTGTAAAGGCTTGTACATGGGGTGATATTCTGCTCTCACTCTCACAGCGTATACGTCCGTATGAGATAAACGAGGGTGAAACAAATGAGGTTTATGACCGTTGGCAAAGACGTCTGTACAATGATATTGTAAACAATAACCGCCGTGAGTTGAAACTTAAACGTGTAACGGAAGAGATTATTGCAGATTTTGATGCAATTCCTATTGATGAAACAGTAACAAAGCCAAAGGTAGGCGTGGTGGGTGAAATACTTGTTAAGTTCCATCCGGGTGCCAATAACGATGTTGTAGGCGTAATTGAAGCAGAGGGCGGTGAAGCGGTTATGCCAGGCCTTGCCGATTTCTTCCTGTATTGTTTATATAACAATAATTTCAAGAGTGAGAACCTTGGCACAAAGCGACTTACCGCACAGCTATGTAATTTGGCTATATGGGGCATAGAAAGCTACAGAAAGCATGCAAGGACACTTATGCTTAATAATCCGAAGTTTGCATCACGCGCACCTGGGCATATTGCAGAAATTGCCGAGAATGCAAAGAGTGTATTACAGCTTGGACATTGTACAGGCGAGGGTTGGTTCTTGACAGGCGAAATGATAGAACTGATTAATTCAGGTGTACATAACATTGTGTGCGTTCAGCCGTTTGCGTGTTTGCCAAACCACGTAACAGGCAAGGGTATGATAAAGGAGCTTCGCAGGCAGTATCCGCAGTCAAATGTGGTTGCAATAGATTACGATCCCGGTGCAAGTGAGGTCAATCAGCTTAACAGAATCAAGCTTATGATGGCAGTTGCATTTGAGAACATAAAAAAAGAAGAAATGTTTGATACAATACTGCACAAAAAACGCAGAAAAGAACTGAAATCAGCAGAGAAGAAAGCAGTTGAAGTGTAAGGCGAGTGTTCTTAGAGTTAACGACTCAAAAGGCAGAAACGAGATATCAGTCGTTTCTGCCTTTTATCGTAAGATACGTCATCTTCAATTTGCGGATATTTACCGTGCAAATCCCCTGTTTTTTGCGGGATATGACTATTTCATTTGAGAAGATCATCAACAGATGTATTAAATATTTCTGCCAATGCTTTTATTTCAATATCTGTAACAAATCGTTCGCCACTCTCAATTCTTTGTATTGCGTTTTTGTCTAAATCAATTCCTTTAAGCTGCAATTTATCTGCTAAAATGCGTTGAGACATTTTAGATGTTTGTTCTTTTCTCAAAGAATATATTTTCTCTCCACAAATATTGTTTTTTCCAGATTTTGATTTATTTTTAAACATAAAATTCACCTTTTTGACATTTAGTGCTTGACAAAATTATTATACTATGATATAATCGCCATAATGACATTCACTAAATGTCAAAATTATGGAGGGTGATTAAAATGGATCAGCAAAAAATTGATATGTTTGTTATGACAAACCAAAAGTATTTTCCAACGGAAAAGATTATGTATTTAAAGGACAAACTCAGAACAATGGATGAGGAAAAATTTTCTTTAGTATCGACTATAGAACTAAAGGACCCAACAACAATCCTTTTGGTTTCGTTATTTTTGGGTGTTCTGGGAATAGACAGATTTATGATTGGCGATACGGGTATGGGCATATTGAAGCTTTTAACAGGTGGTGTATGTGGCATACTAGCTATTGTGGATTGGTTTACAATATCGAAAAAAACGAA
>CADBPJ010000055.1 GCA_902796445.1 uncultured Ruminococcus sp.
AAAGTATTGAAATTCAGTATACAGGCGATAAAATGCAGGCCGATATTGACAAAACAAGGCTCTCTTCGGAATCGGTGGCTATGGATAACGCCGTTGAACGTGGATTTTTCATTGAGGCTGACGAGGCAGCTCTGCCTTGGCTTGCCAAATACAGAGATGAATATGGTAATTATTCAATTAACCCTGCTATGGCAAAGCTTGCATACGAATATAATGCAGCTCACGAAAGAGAACGCGCAAAGATAAATGCTAAGCTTGGACGATGAGGTGATATGTTATGGAATTTGGGTTATATACAGCAAAAGAAAATGGCACAGTAAACATATCGTCATTTGAAGGACTTAACAGAAAAGCAAAGGGTGCCATGAATGAGTTTGTGGATATGTTAAACATATCAGCAGCTGAATATCCATGTTTATCTCCCTGTAACAGCCGCAAAAAAATAGCAGAGGCGGAGGACGGCATTCGTGCCGTCGCACCGCCGGATTTAACAAACACTGCTGATGTTACTGGGATTACGGGTGTGTGCGACGGCGGTTTTTATTACAATGGTATTTTAAAATCTGTCAAATATAAACTTGATATGGCTTGGGAATGGCAGATTGAGCAAAAAGGCAATCTGTATATCATAAACGGATATGACAGAAATAACAACAAATCCTTACTATATTATTATAATGTAGATTCCGATACCTTTGCTGAGGGTGGAAAAGTCATGCGAAAGCTGATTGTTAGCTGTGGAGATGACTATCTGTTTACACCTTATGATGATAATTATGGTGTAGATACATACACATTCACTAAGCCTGACGGAACTGTAGTAAAAAATGAGGATTTCTATTCCACCTACAAAGATTTTACTATTACTGACAGTAATTATAACACAACTTTATCTTCTACAGATAATATATTTAATCATTATTTGTCTGTTGGAGATGAGGTTACTATAGAAGGCTTTCCTGGTGTAGGTAACGGAGGACAAATATGGAATATTCAATCAGGAAAAATATATGCTCAACCAGGAGTAACATTTGAGAGGAATAATACCATAGATACCAGCGAAATGATATCTACTGACAATTTGAAATCAACAGATATATGTCGTGCGGTCGTAAAAAGTTTTTCGATACAAGGTTCCGCAGGCGGACGTTTTAGCCATCGTGTTTACTTTGATTTATATAATAAAAACGGAGAAAAAGTCACATTTAAAAATATGACGAGTGGTGGTTACTATTGTTCAGATATAACTATAAAGAAAAAGACACGGACTTTTGATAATATAGCAATTCACCATGGCAGAATATGGGGGAGTATACCGTCAGGTAATCAGCTTTATGCTTCGCCATCTGATGATATTTTCTCTTTTTCCTCTGATGATATAGTCAATAAATATGGTGTGCGTATTCCATCAGATTCTCCGGGAACATTTACAGCATTGTGTTCATATAATAACGAGTTATTGGCCTTTAAATCAGATTCAATAACTGTTGTATGCGGATCAAATCCAAATAATTACAACTCATTTGTAATAAACGGTGTTGGGTGCATTGCGCCTGAGTCTGTGGTTTCAACTCCTGATGGAGTGATATTTCTTGCAAACAATGGGTTTTATATATATAATGGTGCGATGCCGCGTCTTATAAGTGAAAAGCTTAACACAAGATATTCTTCAGCGGTTGCCGGATATGATGGTACATCTTACTATGCAAGTGCTGTTTTGCCTGATGGTGGTTGTGAATTTGTAGTTTACAATATGAAACATGGCATATGGAATAAAGAGGATAATATGAAAGCAATCGGATTTTTTAAATTTAAAAATAATTTCTATATTGCCGATGAAACTTCTTTGTTCAAAACAAATGCACAGGAGCCGGGTAATTGGTCATTTACATTTACCAGATCCTTCGATGACAGTTTTGACAACAAAGGAATAAATGAGATTTGGATCAGGGCTTGTGTATACGATGGAGCACAATTTAATATTGCGGTCGCTACGGATACCGAGGATTTTTGTGAGCATAATGTTTTTTCGCGCCCCGGGTTGAAAAATTTCAGATGCCCTGTGCGATTAAAAATATCCGACAGTTATCAACTGAAAGTATCTGGAACGGGTAAGGTTATCTTTTACGGAATTGAAATCAGAAAAAGCGAAGGCGGAAGGCGATATAAGGATTATATAGGGGGTTAATTTATGTATATAAATGAAGTTGTAAGACGGGTAAAAAATTCTTGCCCGTCCGAATATGACGAAAATGAAATGTATGTGTGGTGTGATGAAGTATCTGCAATGCTTTTAATTGAGGATAGAAATATTCTTGTCAAAGCTGTTTTAAAACCGGATAAAAACGGAACTGTTTTACTACCTCACGATGTTAAGTTTGAGAACATAATTTCTGTTGTGTGTGATGGCAGAACACTAAACAAAAAAGAACTAAATCTTAATGAGTGTAAAAGCTGTAATTCAAGTGTCGAGCTACTGTATATAGAGCCTTATGAGCCTATACGTGCAGCGGTATATCGCGGTGATGCGGCGATTGCTGACTCATCTATTGAAGTCAATGATTGCCCTTTTAAAGTCGGTGATTGTTTAGAGATTACTGTAGATAATAACGAATTTACAGTTAATGTAACAGATATAAAGCAAAACGATAGTAAATATTTAATATATTTTAGTGGTGGAAATATACAAGATACATACGAGACTCAGGATATACATATAAAACGCATTATCACTGAAAAAACGGTATGCGATGCACCTTACGATGGAATGTATGTGGATTATATTCTTGCTAAAATCGCAATGTATCAACATGATTTTTATACTTATAATCAGTTTATGACATCATTTAACTCAATGCTTGATGCCTACAAACGATGGATAACTGACCATATGCCGCAAAGAGAAGGCACATTGAAAAATTGGTGGTAAAGGAGGGAGAGAATATGAGTTCTGTTATTAAAATAGGTCAGTCTGACTACAGTGAAGAAAATATTATTGATAATTGGGCAGGGGAATATGCAAAACGAGAGCTGGAAAATCATAAGAATAATTCTGCATTAGACCATCCGGACGGATGTGTGACATTAGACAAACTAGGTGATGATGTCAAAGATAAGATGGATAATGTAAGTGAAACAATAGACTCTCTGTTAGTATCTTGCAATACCGCGGATGCACAAATTAGAGTTATCAAAAATAATATTTCAGGAATTGAAGAAAATCTAAATAACTTTATAGATATTGCAGATAGAATTGAAGAAGAAACAAATACTGCTAAAACTGACAGTATATCGGCAATGGTAGCGGCAAAAAAAGCCAATCTTGCTGCAAGCGATGCAGCATTAAAATCAGAGAATTCTAATTCTTTGTCAAAAGAAGCAAAAGAAATAGCAGAAAATGCAGTTGAGATAGCTGAACAGGCGGTTTTAAAATCAGAGAATTCTAATTCTTTAGCGCAAGAAGCAAAAGAAATAGCAGAAAATGCAGTCGGGATAGCTGAGCAGGCGGTTTTTAGATCTGAAAATGCTGATTATCTTTCATTTCAAGCAGACTCTAAGGCATTTTCCGCAATGCAGTCGTCGGAAGAAGCTCTTGATACAGCATCAAGATCTAATGAGTTAGCTAATGAAGCAAAAGAAATTGCTCAATCGGTAAGAGCTGATGCAAATAATGGTGTGTTTAATGGTAAAGACGGGGTAGATGGTGAAAATGGCGAACCGGGCAAAGATGGTTATACTCCACAAAAGGGCGTTGATTATTGGACTGAAGCTGACAAAGAAGAAATAAAAGCAGATGTAGTTGAAGAATTAACGCAATCTTCTACAGCCTTACCTGAAATGCTTGCTGTTAATACAATCTATGACTTAGGCGAGCAAGATGCATTGACACTTAATTTGCCTTCCGGTAAGCTTGGTGACTTCATAGAGGTGGATTTCTTATCAACTCAAACACCGACAACACTTACTATTACAGCAAGTTCGGGTATGTCAGACTATGACCTTATTCCTGATGCGAATACAATTTATTCATTGTATTTTAACTGGATAAGGCTTGATGTAGAAACTTATGGGTGGGGATTTGGATATGCAGAATATACAAGGACGGTGACAGAGTAATGTTGTATAAGGATTATGTAGAAAGAAAAGTAAGCAACGCAATAAGAATAAACTCTGCAGAAGGTTATCCTTGTGTATTTGATAATAGTAAGGGCAGACCATTAAAGGATTATAAGCTTTACGGAAAAAGTATACAAGACGGCACTCCGAATCCTGATAACCCTATCGAAATTCAGAGTGTTGGAGATTTGGTGACAGATGCTGAAAGTGAATATTATGGCAAGTACGCTGTGCCGATTGTTGTAAATGATACAACAACACATATCTATCTTGATGATGTACCGCTCCGCAAGGTTGGTAACTATGCAGATTACATTGATTTTAAACATCAAAAGGTTGTAAGAAATACTATCAGACGTTCATTGCGTATTGACGACATTCATAGAAAATTAAAGAATGTTATAAGATTTGGTTGTGTAGGTCCATTTGGAAAGTGTGATTATCATATACGTTCAACTATATTTAGAAATTATAACGGTTTTTCACTCGATCAAGAAACTGTTTTTCATCATCCAACTTCTCCGTATGCTTTCTATTGGTCTGTATATTGGCATAGATTGGGTTTGACATATGATGGAACGAATGTGTATAGAACTGATGATGCAGAGCAAACTCCCCTCACTGATAGTGAGATAATAAACATTGCAAATAAATGGTTAAATACGTTGCCTGACAAAGATAGGGAGGTTTATATTATTTTAGGTGTTCCAAGCGAAAAAAGTACAACATTGTCTGCATTAAAAACCTTTAAAGGTACAAATATTATATCGGTGGATACAAATATTAGTCCATCAAACATACAAGTACAATACATTGAGAGATAAGGAGAGTTAACTATGTATATTTTTATGAATGAGAATGAAATAATTCCATACAACGGCGATATACTAAAACGTTATGTGGGAAACCGTCTTGTGAAAACAATAGCAAATCCGACAGATGAGGATTTAAGAGAGTTTGGGTATATGCCGCTTATTGAGGGGGAAGAGCCGGCATACAATAAAGAAACACAGTATCTCAGTTTTCACTACGAAACAGATGGTGAAACAATCAGTAAGGTTTGGACGGTTGAGGAAAACCAAGTAGAGAATGTTTTGAGTATGAGAGAGGAGTGTTAGTTATGGAGAAAATATCTAATATGAAAAATGTAGTTTGTTATATCTGCGGTGTGTTTACCGCGATAATTACAAACTTCTTTGGGGGTTGGAGCGGAGCAATGACTACTTTGCTGATTTTTATGGCTATCGATTACATAACAGGCATCATTGTTGCCACAGTATTTAAAAAGAGCGGTAAAAGTGCAACGGGCGGACTTGAGAGCCGTGCGGGCTGGAAAGGATTATGCAAAAAAGGTGTAACATTGGTGATTGTATTGGTTGCCTATAGATTGGACCTGCTTATCGGAACATCATATATAAAAGATGCGGTAGTTATTGCTTTTTGCACGAATGAGCTTATCAGCATAATAGAAAATGCAGGACTTATGGGTGTGCCGATACCTGATACAATTACAAAAGCTATTGATGTACTGAAAAGGAATGGTTATGATGAAGATTTCAGAAATTGATTGGAAATGGAAAAGTGGATTGAGTGTAAGACCGAAAACAAATTATATAGTTCTACATCATGCGGCAGCAATAGCCTGCTCGCCATATCAGATTGATAGTTGGCATAAAGCTAACGGTTGGTCAGGGATTGGTTATCACTACTTTGTAAGAAAAGATGGTTCGATTTACAGAGGCAGACCCGAATGGGCAACAGGTGCACACGCGTCGGGGAAAAATCATGAAAGTATAGGTGTATGTGCAGAAGGCAACTATGATGTAGAGTACATAATGCCCGATTCTCAAAAGGATGCAATAAAAGAGTTGTTAAGATATTTAAAACTAAAATATCCGAACACAACTGTAAAAGGTCACAAACATGTTGGCACGACAGGTTGCCCCGGTAAATACTATCCGCTGTCGGAGATGATGGAGTTTTATAGAAATGTAATAGCAAATGAAAGCGAGGAATTAAACGTGACACAGTATGAAGAATTAAAAAAAGAAATCAATACATTGAAAAGTAGGGTAGGATATTTTAATTACATAGATGATAATATGAACGAAGCATATAAACCTACAATAGAGAAACTTGTAAGTGCAGGCATACTGCAAGGAAATGAAAAAGGTGAATTGATGCTTACAACGGATATGATGAGAATACTTACAATTCTTGACCGTGCAGGGGTATTCTAAAGAATGATGGTGCAGTTTTTATGAACTGCACTGTTTTATTGTCAAAAAGCACTACAGAGTGGCAAAAAAAGAGAAAATATGCTATACAAAATGCACTAATCTAAAAAAAGTTTAAAAAAAGTGT
>CADBPJ010000056.1 GCA_902796445.1 uncultured Ruminococcus sp.
AACAGCCACATTTATAAATGTGAGGGAGAGTAAAAATGAGATATTCATATACACCGCGGGGCGTATGCTCTGCATTGATGGAATTTGAAATAAATGACGGCATAGTAAGCAATGTAAAATTCACCCGAGGATGTAATGGTAACACCCAGGGCATAGGCGCACTTTGTGAGGGAATGACAGCCGACGAGGTTGTAAAACGTCTTGAGGGAATTGACTGCGGCGGACGAGGAACATCATGCCCTGACCAGTTGGCAAAGGCAATTAAACACGCAATGAGTGAATAAAAAAGCATATTTCCGTTTACTTCTGCATATACATTAAGTATATGGAGGAATAAACATGAGAAAACTGTTTTTTTGTATAATAATACTCGCAGGTATTGCAATATTTGTCGCTTCATGCGGACGGGATAAGGATGTACCGACGATTGATACGCAAATATATTTTGCAGACACACGTCTTGGACGTCTGTTGCCCTACAGTGATAAAGTAATTGATGGTGCCGTAAATGATATGGCACAGGAGGCTCTTGACAAAATAATTGCGGGGCGTGACAGTAACGACAATATTCGCCGTATAGTTCCCAAAATAGACGATTGTCTTAAAGTGACGGTGGATAACAATATTGCGTATGTAGACATCTCATCGGAAATAAAAGATGAGATAACCGTAAGCCGTGATATTGAGAAGCTGTTTATATATCAGGTGGTAAATACACTTACCTCCATAAAGGGCATACGGTTTGTAAAGTTTACCATAGACGGCGAGATACATAAGAACTTTTTGGGGTTTTATGATATGCGGGATGTGTATTCGTACACATATCCCGAATGAAATTAGCATTAAAAAACGAAATGAATCATCGGAGTACACGATGAGTCCATTTCGTTTTTTTGTCTATAGGGGGTTGATGCGTCATAAACGCTTTTTTATTTGACAAATTTCGATATATGTGTTATACTATAGTCTGTTAAGATATAATTTTTGCGTAAGGACGTTTAGTATTCGATGGATAAGACAGAATATGTAATGGAAGCTTTCGGCGTTTCCCGTCGCAGTGCAGAGCTTGTGGCGGAGGCAGAAAAAGCAATTAGTGATAAATTCAAAGAACTTGAAGAAATTTCGGAAATAAATCAGCTTAAGGTAATGCGTGCATTTTCCGATAATCGTGTATCTGAAAGACATTTTATGCCTACAACAGGCTATGGCTATGACGATGACGGTCGCGATACTTTAGACAAGATATACGCACAGGTGTTTGGCGCGGAGGATGCGTTGGTACGCCATAATTGGGTGAACGGCTCCCACACTTTGGCTACTATGCTTTATGGTGTGCTTCGCCCCGGCGACACACTTCTTGCAATAACAGGTAAACCCTATGACACTTTAGAAGAGGTTATTGGTATTGCAGGCAAAGAGGGAAACGGCTCGCTGAAGGATTTTGGCATAAACTATGAGCAGATTGATTTGGTAGATGGCGAGGTTGATTATAATTCTGTAAAAAGAAGCTTGCAATCAAAGAAAATTCGTGCAGTTATGATACAGAGATCAAAAGGCTATGGCTGGCGGCCGACATACAGTGCCGAAAAAATTGGTGAGATAGTGAGTTTTGTTAAGGGCATTTCGCCTGAAACGATTTGTATGGTTGATAACTGCTATGGAGAATTTGCAGATATAAAAGAGCCGACAGATTTTGGTGCCGACCTTATTGCAGGTTCGCTTATAAAAAATCCTGGCGGCGGAATTGCCCCCACAGGCGGATATATCGCAGGCAGACGTGACCTTATTGAGCTCTGCTCCTACAGAATGACGTGCGTGGGAATAGGCAGGGAATGTGGTGCTACGCTTGGTTTTAACCGACAGGCATATCAAGGCTTATTTATGGCACCCCATACGGTCTTGCAGGCAATGAAAGCGGCAACACTTTGTGCATCTGTATTTTCTATACTCGGCTATGAAACAGATCCAAAACCGAATGATGGACGTCATGATATAATACAGTCAGTAAAATTCGGCGACAAGGACAAAATGATAGCTTTTATCCAGGGCATACAAAAGGGAGCTCCTGTTGACAGCTTCGTTGTTCCTGAGCCTTGGGATATGCCGGGGTATCAGGACCAGGTAATAATGGCGGCAGGTGCATTTGTACAAGGGTCATCAATAGAGTTGTCAGCAGATGCGCCGCTTCGCGAGCCGTATATTGCGTATATGCAGGGCGGACTGACATATGAATCGGCAAAGCTTGGTATAACGGTTGCAGTGGATAACATACTTAAAATCGTTCAAGCATAAGTTTTGTGAAAGGAATGAACGGTCAAATTATGAACAGAGGGTTTGTGAAAAAATACTTGCAGTCATTGGCGGCGGCATTAGGCATATTGGCAGTAGTGTTTTTGTTGCTTATGGGTATTGATTTTACAGGCGGAGCAACAAAGCTTCGTCAGGAAAGCACCGCTGTTACGGCAGTGGGTAACGGCGGCATAATAAACGTGCTTGTTATGTGCACAGATGCTGACGGGTTGAGAACAGATGCAATGATGCTCGCATCATACGACACGGAGGCAAACACAATAAATATGCTGTCGGTACCGCGAGATATGCGAATGTATATTGGTAACAGATACCAGAAGGTTAATGCTGCACATGCATTTTCAACTAATGGTGAGATAGCAGGTGCATTAGGCACGTGTGAGGCAGTGTCGAGAATTACAGGTGTGCCCATAAATTACTATATAGATTTCTCGTTTGCCACAATGGAAAAGGTCATGGACAAAATCGGGCCTGTAGAGTTTGAAATCCCTGATGTGGGTAATGATGGGGTTGGTATGGTATATGACGATCCTGCACAGGACCTTCATATAAACTTGCCCCCGGGCGTAAGGCAGCTTAACGGCAAAGAGATTGTGCATTTATTGCGTTATAGAAAGGGTAATAACGGCAGACAGGGCTATGCTAATGGTGATATAGGCAGAATTAAAATGCAGCAAAGCTTTATAAAGGCACTTGTTGACCAGAAACTCAATATTGCACTTATAAGCAAGCTTCCCGACATATTTACAGACGTCCTCAATGAAGTTGATACCAATATGAAGGTCTCGGATGTAATTAAATATTCAAAGTATCTGACAAATTTCACCTCTGCAGGAATACGCACCGAAACTATACCAAGCGATGCATTGCATGAGGAAGCAAACGGTGATGTGCTTGTCCCGAACATGGAGGCATTAAAGGCTCTTATAGGCGATATGTTCAAAAATGCCGACACATCGAATGTGAAATATACAAATCCGAACGAAGCACCTAAGCTTCAATCAGACGGGTATGTTACGACGGGCGGATATGTGCGTACAACAAATAAGACGACACTGTCAGGGATTAAACCGTCGCAGATTACAAATGACGAGCTGTGCATATTAAGAGGAGTAACCCAGGTGTATACACCGACACCGACGGAAACCCCGACAGAAACGGCAGAACAATAATTTTTCAAAAAAGCTTGACAAAGCATGAATTTTATGGTAGAATATATGTAAATTAGAATTATTGTGTTCTAAGAGTGCGTTGGATTTACAACGCACTCTATTATTTGTTATGTAACGGAGAAACGGAGAACTTATGGCAAACAAAACCGAACAGCTTGCCCTGACTCTTGCCGAGCCTACAGCAGAGGAGATGGGAATGTATATTGTAGATGTAACATATCAGAATGGTGTTTTATGTTATTATATAGACCGTGAGGGCGGTGTAGGAATAGATGAATGTGAAAGCTTTTCGCGTGCAGTAGAGGTTATCCTTGACAAAGAGGATATTATTCCGTCGGAGTATTCGCTTGAGGTTTCATCACCGGGAGTTGACAGAAAGCTTACAAAGGAGCGAGAGTTTTTGTACTACTTGGGCCGTGAGGTAGAGGTGAAGCTGTACGCACAAAAAGACGGGGTAAAGGAATTTGACGGTATATTAAAAGGATATGCCGACAGAACCGCAACTATAGAATACAACGGCAATGATATGGAAATTCCGATAAAGGAAGCCGTTTATATAAGATTAAAGTTTATTTTCTGATAAGGAGAGAAAAAAATGAACGAGTTAATAACAGCAATCAAGGACTTATGTCTTGAAAAGGGTATAAATGAGGATGTTATTTTAGATGCACTTGAAGCGGCACTTGTTGCGGCATACAAGAAGAATTACTACAAGGGCAAAAATGACGATCCTAACGTGCTTGTATCAATCGACAGAGAAACGGGTGACATAAAGGTTTATGCACAAAAGACAGTAGTAGAACTTGCAGAGGACACAAGAGAACAGATTTCACTTGAGGACGCACGTAAAATTTCGGGGAATTATAACATTGACGATATAGTAAACGTTGAGGTAACACCTGCAGATTTCGGCAGAATGAGTGCAATGACTGCAAAACAGGTAGTTATGCAGAGAATACGCGAGGCAGAACGTGGTATACTTTCAAGTGAGCATGAGGATAAATCGCTCGGCTTGGTAACAGGTACAATAATGCTCCGTGAAGATGATAAGGTATATGTAAGTGTTGAGCAGTACAAGGATGCAGAGGCAATCCTGCCAAAACGTGAACAGCCTGAGGGTGAAGAATACGTACAGGGTGATGTGATGCGTTTCTATGTAAGTGATGTAAAAGCAGGCTACAGAAACACACAACTCATCCTCTCAAGAACACACCCGGGTCTTGTCAAGAAGCTTTTTGAGATGGAAGTGCCTGAAATCCAGGAAGGTATAGTTGAAATCAAGGGTATAGCACGTGAGGGCGGTTCGAGAACAAAAATTGCCGTATTCTCAAATGATCCCGACATTGATGCACAGGGTTCATGTATCGGTGCAAAGGGTATGCGTGTTCAGAATATAAATGACGAATTGAGAAATGAGAAAATAGATATAATCAAGTGGAGTGAAAATCCGCAAGAGTTCATAACAGAAGCATTATCACCGGCAACGGTACTTTCATGTGAGATTGATACGGAAGAAAAGAGTGCAAAGGTTAAAGTGCCTGAGCATCAGTTGTCACTTGCAATCGGCAAGTCAGGACAGAATGTACGTCTTGCGGCGAAACTGACAGGATGGAAGATAGATATATCGGCTGAATAATTGGCGGGATAAAGGAGAGCATATGTACACACCAACACGAATGTGCGTCGCATGCCGAGAGCATCGCAAACCGCAGGATCTTATACGTATTTCATACAATTCTGAATTGCAAAAGCCCGAGCCTGACTCTGATAGAAAGGCTATGGGTCGCGGTGCGTACATTTGCCGTGATATTAAGTGCATTGAGCGTGCGAAGAAAAAACACGTTATTGAAAAACATTTAAAATGCAGTCCCTGCGATTTGCTATACTCTGAAATGGAGGAAATGCTGTGAATAAATTGTTGGGTATGTTAGGACTTGCAAAGCGTGCAGGAAAGGTATCCACAGGCACATTTATATGCGAGAAAATGATTAAATCAAATACTGCAAGACTCGTAATACTTGCAGAGGACGCATCAGAAAATACCGAAAAGGCAATCAAAAATGCTTGCGATTACTACGGGACAGAGTTTATACAGTGTTCCAACAAAGCCGATTTAGGTCATTTTTCAGGTGCGAAAGCAGACAGGGCAGTGGTTTGTGTAAATGATAATAATTTCGCTAAAGCGATTTTGGATATATATAAATCTTAATCCGACATAGAGAAAGGATGATGGTATATGGCAGATACATCAGCTATCAAGCTTGGAGAGGTAACAAAAAAATTTAAGGCAGTAAATAAGGACGTAATAGCAAGACTTGCCGAGTATGGTCAGGTAGTAAAGGCCTCTACGAGTGTTATCACAGAAGAACAGGCAACAATGGTTGTGGATATTCTTACCCAGGATAATGAATTTACTGTTGAAGAAATAGAGGAGCTAAGAGCTGCGGCTATTGCGAAAAAGGAAAAAGAACGCCTTGCCAAAGAGAAAGAAGCGGAGGCAGAGGCAAAAGCCGCAGAAGAAGCTAAGATTGCTGAAGAAAAGGCAAAGGCTGAGGCAAAAAAGGCGGCACGTGCGGCAGCAGAAGCCGAGGCTAAAGCAAAACGTAAGGCTGAAGAAAAAGAGAAGAAAGAAAAGCAGAAAAAGCATACAGCTCCTGCGAAAAAACAGGCAGGTGTACGTGTTGACTTGTCAGCTATGGGTTCAGAGAATGCATCGGAGGAATTTACCGTAAAGAGCGAGAAAAAGAGCCGTACGATAGATACACGTTCCTCTAATGTTGACCTCAAAAAGCTTGAAAAAAATGAACAGCTTGAAAAATTTGCGGATGATATAGGCATAAATCGCCGTGAAAAGAACAAGAATAAAAAAGGCGATAAGCGTTTCGGCAAACAGCCGCAGAATATTAAGTTTGAAAAGGAAAAGAAAGCTGCTCCGAAGCCGAAGCCTGTAGTAATAACAGAAATCGAAGTGCCTGATGCTATCACCGTAGGCGACTTTGCCGCAAGAATGGGTAAGGGCGTTGCAGAGGTAGTCAAGAAGCTTATGATGCTTGGTATTATCGCAACAGTAAACCAGACAATCGACTATGACACTGCAGAGCTTATAGCAGGTGAGTTCGGAATAACAGTCAAGAAAGAAATTGTCCTGTCAAAAGAGGATAAGCTGATGATGGAGATTGACGAAGAGGACAAGGCTGAAGACTTAGTTGAACGTCCGCCTGTAGTAGTTGTTATGGGCCATGTCGATCATGGTAAAACATCATTGCTTGATGCTATTCGTGACACGAGTGTAACAACAACCGAGGCAGGTGGTATCACCCAACATATCGGTGCATATAGTGTAAGACTAAACGATCGTGACATTACATTCTTAGATACACCTGGTCATGAAGCATTTACAACAATGCGTGCAAGAGGTGCTCAGGTAACAGATATTGCAATCCTTGTAGTTGCCGCAGATGATGGTATAATGCCGCAGACTGTTGAGGCTATTAACCATGCAAAAGCGGCGGGTGTTGAGATAATCGTTGCAATCAATAAAATAGATAAAGACGATGCAGACATAAACCGTGTCAAGCAAAACCTTATGGAATATGAGCTTGTACCCGAGGAATGGGGCGGCGATACAATCTGTGTCGAGATAAGTGCAAAGAAAAAAATCAACATAGACGGCTTACTTGAAATGGTACTGCTTGTTGCGGATATGAAAGAGCTTAAGGCAAATCCGCAAAGACTTGCAAAGGGTACTGTTATCGAGGCACGTGTTGATAAGGGCAAGGGCCCTGTTGCTACAGTTCTTGTACAGAACGGTACATTAAGACAGGGAGATGTGATCCTCTGCGGAACATCTGTAGGTCACGTTCGTGCCATGACAAACGATAAGGGCAGACGTGTCAAGGAGTCAGGTCCGTCAACACCTGTTGAAATTCAAGGTCTTAACGAAGCACCGACAGGCGGCGATGATATGATTGCCGTAAAGGACGAGAAGCTTGCCCGTGACGTTGCGGAGCAAAGACGTCAGGAAATTCAGGAGAACAAGTTCAACGCAGTTGTTAAGGTGTCTCTTGATAACCTGTTCAGTCAGATTGACGAAGGCAATATGAAAGAATTGCCAATTATTGTTAAGGCAGACGTACAGGGTTCAGTTGAGGCTGTAAGACAGAGCCTTGAAAAGCTTTCAAACGAAGAGGTACGTGTCCGTGTTATTCATGGCGGTATAGGTGCGGTTAACGAGTCAGACGTAATGCTTGCAAATGCATCTAATGCTATTATTGTCGGATTTAACGTACGTCCTGATGCAGGTGCATTGGCGATGAGCCAACAAAACGAGGTAGACATTCGTCTGTATCGTGTAATCTATCAGGCAATCGAGGAAATCGAGGCCGCAATGAAGGGTATGCTTGACCCTGAATTTAAAGAGGTTGTACTTGGCTATGCTGATGTACGTCAAACCTTCCGCGTACCAAATGTCGGAATGGTTGCAGGCTGTTATGTAAGACAGGGTAAGATTTCTCGTAACGCACAGGTTCGTGTCGTTCGTGACGGCATCATTATCCACGAGGGTAAAATCGTCAGCTTAAAACGTTTCAAGGACGATGCCAAGGAGGTAACCGAGAAATTCGAGTGCGGTATTGGTATCGAGAATTTCAACGACATAAAAGAGGAAGATACTATAGAGTGTTTCGAGATGCAAGAAGTTTCTCGATAAATATAAACGTCGCATCTCGCACCTCTCAGCTTGCTCGCATATAGGCATATAGCCTCGCTCGCTGAGAGGCACAATCTGCTCGTTTCTATTTATCGAGAGCTGATGTAAACGTCGCATCTCGCACCTCTCAGCTTGCTCGCATATAGGCGCAATCCGCTTGTTTCTATTTGTTGAGAAAGATATTAAAAACGTAGTATCTTTGAAAATGCAGTAAAATTCACTTAAATCAGGAGGACATATGGCAAGAATTGATAAAATTAATGGCGAGGTTATGCGTGAGCTTGCCAACGTTATACGTGAGCTTAAGGATTCTCGTATACCTGTTATGACAAGTGTAGTTTCTGTCAGTGTAACGAATGATTTGCGTTATGCAAAGGCATATATTTCCGTTATGGGTGATGAAAAAACAAAGGAAAAGGCTATGGCGGGACTCAACAGTGCAGCAGGTTTTATAAGACGTGAAATTGGCAGACGTGTAAATTTGCGGTATACGCCTGAATTTATATTTGAATCAGACGATTCCATAGAGCATGGAGCGCATATTGATAAGCTGTTAAAAGGCATTAAATAAGAGTGATTTATAAAACAGTGCGACGTGCATCTCGTGTTTGTCCGTTTTGCACTGTTTTTTAGGATGAATGTTATGGAAGATATTATAAAACTAATTGAAAAAGCAAAATCCGCATTGATACTGCCCCATATAAGTGCTGACGGTGATGCGATAGGCTCATGTCAGGCAATGCGGTGTGTACTTAGTGATATGGGTATAAACGCTGTTATCTATGCGGAAGAAACAGTGGAGGAACGGCTTTATTTCATCGCCGATGGTGTCAGAGTGTATAATGGTGATACCATTGACTATGATACATGTATAGTTCTTGATTGCGGTGATGAGGATCGTTTGGGTACACGAAAAGAGTTGCTCAGTAAGGCAAAAACTGTCATAAACATTGACCATCACAGAACGAACACAGGCTTTGGTGATGCATCTCTTGTAGTCAGTGATGCATCTGCAACAGGTGAGGTTTTGTTTAATCTGTTCCGTGCAATGGGTGTTACACTTAACAGTGATATTGCGGGCTATCTCTATACTGCAATCTGTTCGGACACAGGCGGATTTGCATACTCGAATGTGTCGCAAGACACCTTTAAGATAGCATCAGAGCTTGTGAGCCATAACATAAAGCATTGGGAAATTTCAAGATTGTTATTTGACTGCGTTGATATGAAAGCAGAATTATTAAAGGCTGAAATCACAAAGGATATACGTTCATATTACGGCGGAAAAGTCCGCACAGTTGTAATCTCGCGTGAATTTGCGGATAAATTTAACGTTGACCCCAAAGAACTTGAGGGGCTTGTAGATTTACCAAGGCGTATACGCGGTACGGAAATTGCCGTTGCATTAAAAGAATTGGATGATAAAATTCGTATAAGTCTGCGTTCAAACGGAGATAGTGACGTATCGGAAATTGCATTGAAATTTGGCGGCGGAGGACATATAAAGGCCGCAGGCTGCAGTATCCTTGATGTAACGATAGATGAGGCCGAGAAAATGGTGGTTGATGCCTGTAAGGGAGCGATATAATGAACGGAGTTATTATAATCGACAAACCGCAAGGTAAGACATCTCACGATATTGTGTGCATAATGCGGAAAAAATTCGGCACACGCCGAGTAGGCCATACAGGAACACTTGACCCGATGGCAACGGGAGTTTTGCCAATATGTATAGGCAATGCCACGCGTGCATCTGATATGCTGACAGAGAGCGACAAAAAATATCGTGCCCAGCTTTTACTTGGCAAGCGTACCGATACTCTTGATATTGAGGGTGATGTGTTTGAAGAAAGAGCGGTAAATGTAACTGAACAGGAAATCCGTGATGTTATTGACACATTTATAGGCGAAATTGACCAAATTCCGCCTATGTACAGTGCAATCAAAAAGGACGGAAAAAAGCTTTACGAATTAGCACGTCAGGGAATAGAAATTGAGCGTGAGCCAAGACGGATAAATATATATTCCATAGATATTATAGATATAAATATACCATATATAACAGTTGACGTACACTGCTCGAAAGGTACATATATACGTTCTTTATGTGACGATATTGGCACAAAGCTTGGCACAGGTGCGGTAATGACAAATCTTCGCCGTACATACACCGCAGGCTTTTCGATAGATGATGCATACACCATAGAGCAGCTTGATGCGATAGAGGACCTTTCAAAAACCTTAAATCCAACAGACTCGCTGTTTGCGGATTTACCGCAAATTTATCTTAATGAGAAACAGGAGAGAAGCATAGTAAACGGTGTCAGGATGACGTGGCGACAGGGTGAGGAAGGAAAAACCTATCGTGTATATGGTGCGGACAGACGGTTTTTGTGCGTTTCAAGGATGTGTGACGGAAAGCTGGTATTGGTAAAATCATTCTGGAGTTAGGAATGTACAAATGGAGATAATTAAAGACACAATCAAAGAAAATACAGTTGTAGCTCTCGGTAATTTTGACGGATTGCACAGGGCACATACAGAGATTATAAACAGAACCTGTGCATATGCAAAAAAGCACGGGCTTTTAAGCTGTGTGCTTTTATTTAAGACACATACCAATGCTGTAACCGCATCAAAGGATACAAAGCTATTGACAGACGAGAGTGAGAAGCTCCACATTCTGCGGGATTTAGGTGTAGACTTGGTTTACATACAAGACTTTGACAGTGATTTTATGCATATTTCGCCAAAGGAATTTATCGTCTTTTTAAAGAATAAATTAAACGCCTGTGCTGTCAGTGTTGGCTATGACTATCGGTTTGGATATAAGGCAGAGGGTGATGCGGATATGCTTGCTGAGTTAGGAAAAGAATACGGCATTGAAGTTCTTGTATGCAACGAGATAAAATGCAGTAATGACACAGTGAAAAGCACAAAAATCCGCGAGCTTTTAGAGGACGGAAAAATAGAATATGCAAACGTTATGTTAGGCAGAAATTATTTTATTATTGGCGAGGTGGTAAAAGGCTTACAGAATGGTCGAAAGCTTGGTATACCTACGGCAAATATAAAGTATCCTCCTTGCAAGCTGCTTCCAAAAGCAGGTGTGTATATGGGTATAACAACAGTTGATGAAACAGCATATATAAGTATGGTAAATATAGGCAACAACCCTACATTTGATGCAGATAAAATAACGATTGAAAGTCACATACTCGATTTTGACGGCGATATTTACGGAAAAACCGTCAAGTGCGAGTTTGTAAAGCGAATACGAGATGAAAAAAAATTCGGAAGTATAGACGAGCTAAAAATTCAGCTTGAAAAGGATAAATTGACAGTAAGGGAAAGGAGTTAACGTAAATGTATCTTGTAGCAGGACTGGGAAATCCGGGCAAAGAGTACGATATGACGAGGCATAATATAGGCTTTCACACAATAGACTATATTGCCGACAAGCTTGGTGTTAAAATAAAAAAGCTAAAATACAAAGCAATCTACGGCGAATGTGACATAAACGGCGAAAAAGTGCTTCTTGTAAAACCACAGACATATATGAACCTAAGCGGTGAGAGCATTTCGGAGTTTGTGAAATTCTTTAAAATTCCGACAGAGAATGTGATTATAATAAGTGACGATATTGCCCTTGAAACAGGCAGAATACGTATACGCAAAAAGGGCAGTGCAGGCGGACACAACGGTCTGAAGAATATTATATATATGCTAAACTCCGAAAACTTTAACCGTATACGCATTGGTGTCGGCGCACCGACACACCCTGATTATGACTTAAAGGATTTTGTTCTTGGCAGATTTACGAAGGA
>CADBPJ010000057.1 GCA_902796445.1 uncultured Ruminococcus sp.
CCTGATTCAAACGGAGAACAGCAGCACGTTAAAAGTATTATGATGAAAAGCCGGTTATCAATCGAGGAGGCAAAAGAAAAATATCCCGATTGGTATGAAAAAGGATTGTACGAAAAGAACGCCGGGGCAGATGGACTATTAAAAGAGATTTATATGATTGGTGGCTTAATCGAATTAGAAATGAGATTAAGGTAGGTCATAGATTTTATGGTATAATGACATTGGCTATATATGCAAAAAAGTGTTGTATCGAAGAGGGCGAGCTGATGAGGGATGCTTATTCTCTTTTAGATATTTATGATGATATGAGCGTTGAAGATATAAACCGATTTACAGAAGATGATATAAAATGTGCTTTGGAAATGTATAATGAGGACTATGTTACATTCCCCAGAGATGATATTGCAAAATTGTCTGGTCTGCAGATTGAAAAAAATAAAAGAAACGGAAGAAAACAGGCAGAACACGTTAAGCTGATGAATTTTGTACGTGATGAAATAAATGGTAATGTGAATTGGAGAGCCGGGAACGGAAGAAAAAGCAAAAAGAAAGTTATAATGGAGTATATGCGAGAAAATCCGGGTATAACAAAAAAGGCAGCAATAGCAAGAGCTGTGGGAGTAGATAGAAATACGGTTATAAAATACTATGATGAAATAGTTGCCGAGCTGCAGCAGGAACGTCTGCGATCCGAACGTATGGAACAGCTTGAGCGTGACGGTCATATTTCAGTTAAAATAACACCGTCACAGGAATTAAGTGATTATATTTTAGGTGAATTAAAAAATATAAAATAATATTAGGAGTGTGTGTTATGGCTCATCTTACGGTTGGTATGCGATTAGAGGGTACAAAGGGAAGTATCGTAAAAGCTATGGAGTATATGCAAATGCAAGGAATTAAATTTATACAATCAAAAGGCTTTTATGGAGAAGATGAGGGAAAAGAAAAAGTAAGAGTATATACAACTGCTCTGATAGACTTCCCTCAAGATGGTGATGAATTTCTTAAAGATATTGCAAGAATAAATGCCGGTGAAAATATAAATAGTGATGAGTCTGAGGAATAGGTGTAACTATGAGTAAAACTGTAAAACAAATTGCCGATGAATTGGGTGTATCAAAGCAAGCTGTTCATCAAAAAAGAAAGAGTAAGGAACTGTCAACAGCTTTACAGCCGTTTACGTCAACGGTTGACGGCGTTGTTTACATATCTGTTGACGGTGAAAACCTCATAAAACAAGCATTTTTAAAAAATGACCGTAAACAAGTTGACGGTAAGTTGTCGTCAACGGTTGACGGTTCGTTTACACCCTCGTTTACACCTCCGGAGGATAGCGAAATCGTATTTTTAAGGGGGCAAGTGGAGAAGCTGCAGGCGGAACTTGAAAAAGAAAGGGAGCATAACCGGGAGAAAGATAAACAGCTTCTTGAAACATTAAATAAATTAGCAGAAAGTCAGGCGGCTTTGTCTGCCGGACAGGCTGCAGATAAGCAAAAGGCATTAGCTGAAAAAATAATTGAGGGTAAGCAGCATTTTTCTGATGAGAAGCTGGGAGCTGATGCTCCGCAAGGGTTTTTTAAGAAGATATTTGGAAGAAAAAAATGATTGTGAATATTGTATGAATTTTCCATAAAACTATTGCTTTTTTATCCAATATGTGATATAATTCAATTAACAAATATAGAAGAGGAGGAGATAACAATGGTAAGTAATTTTGCAAAGAGGTTTGACTTAGTTATATTGCGGCGTATGTTATATTCCTCTGTATGTTTGGAGAAATAAATTAAATAATAGTGGCAGATAACGCATAAGTCAGACCTCTGATAAGTTAGAGGAATGGTTTATGCGTTTTTTATTTGATTGAAAAATGATGCGGGAGGTGGTAAAGATGATTAAGTGACGAATAGATTTAACCCAAAGTACAACATTGAAAAGACAGAAAGAAGAGCAATTATGGCTTTTACAATTTTATCGTCAAGTGGAAATTTATTAAATTTAAGTAATTCATCTACGGATAGTTTAATTTCGATGAGTTATTCGATAGATGAAACAAAAAAATTTATATATTGTAATTATCCCGAAGCCTTAACAACTAATATGTTTGGAGAAGCGGACGAAAATAACGCTTGTCTAAATAGTGTTCAGGTAACAGCGGGAACACACCAGTTGTTCTTTTCGTATCAATATAATGACTCAAAAGTTACCAATACTGCAATTCCGCCTTTCAAATTTGGAATACAGTTCTTTAATCTTGACTCAGTCAATTCGATGCAATTGACTATTTTGAAAAGAGGAGATGGAACCAATCATTCAAGTGATATGGGAAGCTGGTTAGGCGTAGCAGGAGAAACAGTAAAAAATTATTTTTCCTATTCAGCCGATGCTCCTATCTCAATAGACAAGAGCGGTTCGTATTGGATTGAAAAGGAATTACCTGTGTATAGCGGCTTGTATAGTGGGTTGATAGAGTTTTCTGTAACGAGACCTACCGTTGTAAGTGCGTATATCTATAACACCAGATGGAAAATCGACGGAACTGCAGAGGTAATTGAAAAAACTTCAACAGGCGGTCAG
>CADBPJ010000058.1 GCA_902796445.1 uncultured Ruminococcus sp.
CCAACTTCTCCGCCCTCATAATTTTCTTCGTACAAAACGTTTACGTCATTTGTGTCCACAGTGGCCTGCGCCATTGACATCGGGAATGCTGCTACGAGCATCGATGCGGAGATTATTCCGCTTAGGAATTTCTTAAAATTTGACTTTTTCATTTTTTTCTTCCTTTCTTTTACCCTTTCTTTTTTTATCTAATCGGCATAACGCCGTTGAAAAAATAAGTTATTGTCGGGGAATACGTGTTCTGCACAATATCCCCCATTTGTTTTGTAATGCTTAAAGCACGATAATGATTCTTGGTTTAAAAGTCATTATCATATCTCCTATTTCAGATAGAATTTAAGCGGAGATTCTGTTTTTGAGATTAGCTCTGAAAGCAGGTTTGCATAGAAATCCGCACCGTATACATTGAGATGTCCTTTATCGTCAGCTAAATCAAAGTTGTTCGGATCGTCACCAAAGGCACCACGTTTTCCGTTCTTATAATAGTTATTGTAGCGCTCCTCGCCGATTATTGCCTTTACACCCGCTTCTGTAAGGTGATATTTGTCGGCTGCATACTGAGCTGTCCAACCACGTTCTCCATATATTTTACGAGCCGCCTCGTGAACAGGAAGAACTTCAAGGTCATATCTTGTGCCAAGCTCCTCTAATGCTTCAAGTACAACATTCAAAAATCCAACACCGCCAGATACTGCATTATCATCTTGTACTATGAGGATAGGGCTTGCAAGTATCGGGGTTGCTCCTGTTGAAAGAACATCCTTTATCATAATTTCCATATTGCCCTTAAATTCTGCCTTCTTAGACGCCGAGCCGTTTCCCCAAAGGTCATTTAGACCTAATGCGAAAAGTACATAATCACCCTTTTTCAGTTGGGGCTTTAATGCGGGCCAATTACCTAATCCTGCATCATCATCAAGCCATGATTCGGCGGTTGCACCTGATACTGCTTTATTGTAAACTGTGATGTAATCTGAATTGAAGTAATCTCCGACAAAGCTTCCTACACCCGCCTGCGGGAAGACTGACATCCAATCATAATTCCAGCCTTGATAAGTTGAGTCACCTACAAGATACAAGTTCGTAGGTGTTAAAGCTCCATTTGCCGCTTTTGTGTATGGTACAAGATTATTCTTTGAATCCCACATAAAAGCCTTAACGGTTTTTACACCGTCTTCAAGAGCAATTTTTCCGCAATCTATCATTTTTCCGCTATAATCATAATATGTCATTGTATTTGATGCAAGCGTCTTACAGCTGATGAGCCTATTATTCGCATCGTACTGTGCAAGCATTACAGTATAACCAACTCCGTCATTTCCCAGCTCGTTCTTCGGATATACCGCAACACCGACCTCTGTATCTGCTGATATGTAATCGGCAAGGTCTGTTACCTCGTAGGTATGAGGCGTTGCTGTTTCGCCCTCAGGTACATATGTCTGTTTATCTAAATCGGTGTATGTCATTCTTGAGGTATCGCCGTCAATTCTCAGTCCGCCGCCCTCACCATCCATGAGATATAGATCCGCATTTATAAGGCTTGATGTATCACTGTATGCCGTAATGACGGAGGTATTGACATCTTCGCCATTATATTTTAAGTCATAGCTTAATTTTGAAGCATCTTCACCGAATTTGAATTTCAGAACGTATGCTCCGTCTTGATTGGGAGTGATTTCGTTTATATAACGTATACCATCACTATTATATAATCTTAAGGTAATGTTTCCGCTCGTATAATTATCAAGCTTTCCTTCTATATAAATATTTTGCGAATTTGTATTCTGAATGCCCTTGTACTCTGCGGCACTGCATACAGATACAGTGCTGCAAAGTGCCAAAAGGCATGCAAGTATTTTTTTTATCATATTTAACTCCTTTTTAATTAGCTGAATAACAGGATTTATTATTTCTGTGATGCGAAATATTCGTCAAGCTGTTTCTTTACCTCGTTATATACCTTTTCAATTCCTGCTTCCTTCATCTTTTTGACGAATTCATCAAGGTATGTATCGGGATCAGCTGCTCCCCTGTTATATACTTCATACTCTGTATAAAGTGTATTTAATGCCGCTATCTCTGTCTTTACAGGTGTGCTGTCAAATGAGAAAGCAAGTGTTGAAGGTCTGATTGCTGTTTCGTTTACTTCCTTTGTTTCTTCCCAGACACTATCCTCTTGTCCAGGTACAAGATGTGCAAGGTATGTGTTACCAAACTTCCATGCCGCACCGTCCTGGTCATAGCCTGCACCTTCAATAACCTCTACTCTGTCATTTACCAGATTATAGTGCTTGCCCTCGATACCGAAAGTCAAAAGGTTTAGCAACTCTGCATCTGTGTGCATCAGCTTTACAATCTCAAGTGCCTTCTTAGGATCCTTACAGCTCAATCCAAGTGATACGTTTGTTGATGTAGCCATACCTCTTGTTATCATCGGAGGTACAACTACCCAGAATTTGCTGTCACGTCCAAAGCTTGTTTTCCAGCCAACCTCTACGCCCGGCTTCCAAAGCTCCTGGTCAATAGCACAGCCGCCGCCCTTTCTGTCGTTTGTATCATCATTTACGCTCAGAACGTCAGGTCTTATATAACCCTTTTTGTACCATTCGCTCATCGTCCTTACACCGTCTTGCCATTCCTCTGTTTCCCAAATATAGCATAGGTCGTCTGTTGATGTTGATTCAATAGGAAGTCCTATCATTTTTGTTCCTACCGCTACATACTTTCCGTCTATCCAGGGAGATACACCGTATGCAGGTTTAAATGGATAGTATGAAGGATCTGCCTTCTTTATCATTTCAAGATATGGTTCAATGTCCTCTACATGCTTAACCTTTGAAAAATCAAAGTCATAATCCTTTGATATGTCTGTATATTCAACAACTGCTGTTGACATACATGCAATCTGAACGTTTGGTACACAATAAATCTTTCCGTTTATTGTTGCCGCCTCCCAGTTGTAATCAGGAATTGCATCTCTTAAGCCGTCAACTTCATCAATAAGATCTGTAATGTCTAAAAGACCGCCGCTTCTTGCTGCTGAAGTATAGTTGTTTACATAGCCTGTAAAGCACATATCAAAGGCTTCTCCCGATGCCATCTTCATTCTCATCTTTTCTGAGTATGCACCCTCGTCGATAAATTCAAAATCTACCCTCGCTCCAACCTTCTCAACAAAGATTTCGTTCATTGCATCCTCTACAGACTGCAAATCTTCCTGTGTTTCACAAGGCATCAGCCATGTCAATGTAGGAATACCATCGTCTGATGTGGCACTCTTCTTCGCTCCGCAGCCTGCAAATGAGCCAATCATTGCCGCTGCAATCAACATTGAAATTACTTTTTTCTTCATTTTTAAATCATCCTTTCTATTTTTAGCCTTTCGGCTTTAATACTTGTTTGTTTTTGTAGCTTAACCCTTAACCGAACCTACAGTCAAGCCTTTTACGAAATACTTCTGGAAGAACGGGAATATTACAAGTGCAGGACCTGCAACTACTATTGCCATTGCCATTCTTGCAGTTTCGCCGGGCAGTTTGCTTACGTTTATGTTTGCTGACAGACCCTTTCCTGCCAATTCCTGAATCATCTTTAAGTTCTGCATTATTTTCTGTAACAAATACTGCAAGCTTATTAATTCGTCATTATCAATGTAGAGCATCGCTGTATACCAGTCGTTCCATTTGCCAAGGAATGTAATTAATGCTATCGTTGCAATTACAGGCTTTGATAGCGGTAATACAGTTTTAAAGAACATATTGTATACGCTCGCACCGTCAATCTGCATTGACTCGAATATCTCCTCAGGTAATTGAGAGAAGAAGGTTCTCATCATAAATATGTTCCAGGGACTGATAAGTGACGGGATAATATATATCCATATTGTATTATCAAGATGTAGATACTGCGTTATAAGTATATATGAAGGAACAAGTCCTCCGTTAAATAGCATTGTAAAATACAGATAGAATGAAAATCCTTGTCTTCCTCTGAGGTTTTTACGTGTAAGCGGGAATGCACACATTGCTTGTAGCAGCACGCTCAATACCATTGCGATTATTGAATATGTAGCTGTTACCTTATATGCATCAATAACTGACTTCGGATTTTTGAATACAAATCTGTATGCTTCTAATGTCGGTGTTTTCGGTATAAAGGCGTAACCGTATTTTGCTATGTCCATTTCAGATGATAAGGAAGCTGATACGAGAAGCCAAAACGGGATAAGGATTGCCGCACACATCGCTATAAAAAATACTGCTAATAATATCTGTGATATTTTTTCTCTTTTTTTCATTTTGCGTCCCTCCTTATCAGAATAATGCGTTATCAGGATTTATCTTTTTACTTATTGCATTTGTAAGCATTACTGTAATAAATCCTACAACCGACTGCAACAGACCAACTGCTGATGACATTCCCATATCGCCCTGTTCACGCAATGCTCTGAACACAAAGGTGTCAATAACATCAGTTGTCTTATACAACAGTCCTACGTTTCTCGGTACGTTATAGAACAAACCAAAGTCTGCACGGAAGATGCCGCCTATTGCCAGGATGATTAGTATTGTCATCATCGGTACAAGCAATGGTAATATTATACTCCTTACTATCTGCCACTTGTTTGCTCCGTCAATTTCTGCCGCTTCAAACAATGATGTATCCATTCCCATAAGTCCTGCATAATACATTACACTGTTCATTCCAATACCCTTCCAAAGGTTACATATGACAAGTATCACAGGCCAATACCCGGGCTTTGTGTACCAATCCACAGGATCTCCGCCTGCAGATTTTATAAGGGTATTTACTATACCGTTAGAATTTAACAGTGCATAAACTATATATGCCACTATAACCCATGAAATGAAATAAGGCGTTATCAGTATCGTCTGATATACCTTTGTCTGCTTTCTGCTTCGTACCTCAAAGAGCAATATCGCTACAAACACTGCCGCCGCATGACTTGTCAATATGAACAGAAAGTTCATATATAACGTGTTCCATGTGATTCTCGTAAAGGCGTCCGATACAAAGAAGAATTTGAAATTATCAAAGCCTACCCACTCACTTCCTAAAATTCCAAGATTATATTTATAATCCTTAAATGCAATAATAATTCCGCCCATTGGAAGATATGAAAATACAAAAACTAATATTGCAGGTATCAGGAGCAAGGAATACAACTGTAGTTCATATGTAGTGAACTTTTTTCTTTTTTTCTTTTCTAACTGTTTTTCTGTTTTTACTTTCATAGTCTCATTATAACTCCTTTTTTTTTTGCAACAAATAGCTTTGTCAAACTATGTTTTCATATCAGCCAC
>CADBPJ010000059.1 GCA_902796445.1 uncultured Ruminococcus sp.
AAGACCGCCTGACTTCTTTGAGTCGTAGTCAAAATATGCCTGTACGTTCATATCTGTGTGGTCACCGATAATCTTAACTGAGTTCTTGTTAGCACCAACAGTTCCGTCAGCACCAAGACCCCAGAATTTACAACTCTTGATACCTTCAGGCGTTGTATCGGGATTTTCATCAAGCGGTAGTGAAAGGTTAGTTACATCGTCCTCGATACCAACTGTGAAATGCTTCTTATCTGTGTTCTTGTAAACTGCGATAATGCAAGCAGGAGTTGTATCCTTTGATGCAAGACCATAACGGCCTGCCATTACTTCTACATTCTTGAACTCGTCTGACTCGTTAAGAGCGGCAACAACATCAAGATATAGCGGCTCTGCCAATGCGCCGGGCTCCTTTGTTCTGTCAAGAACTGATATTCTCTTAACTGTCTTAGGAATAGCTTCTAATAAATGCTTTGTGCTGAAAGGTCTGTATAGTCTTACTGTGATATAGCCGACCTTTTCGCCCTTAGCTGTTAGGTAGTCAACAGTTTCCTTGATTGTATCACAAGCACTACCCATAGCTACGATTATATGCTCAGCATCTTCTGCACCGTAGTAGTTAAATAGCTTGTAGTTTGTGCCAATCTTTTCATTGACCTTGTCCATATAAGCCTGAGTTATTTCAGGAACATTCATATAAGCTGTGTTACAAGCCTCTCTTGCCTGGAAGAATACGTCACCATTCTGAGCTGTACCGCGCTGTGCAGGATGCTCAGGGTTAAGTGATGAATGTCTCCACTCGTTTAATGCGTCCCAATCAACCATCTCTGCAAGGTCATCAAAATCCCAACAAGCAACCTTTTGGTACTCGTGTGATGTTCTGAAACCATCAAAGAAATGTAGGAATGGTATTCTGCTCTTAATTGTTGACAGGTGAGCTACTGCACCTAAGTCCATAGCCTCCTGTGGGTTTGTTGATGCAAGCATTGCAAAGCCTGTCTGACGACATGCCATAACGTCACTGTGATCACCAAAGATTGACAGTGCGTGTGATGCTATACAACGTGCAGATACGTTAAATACGCAGGGAAGCTGTTCACCGGCGATTTTGTACATATTCGGAATCATCAGTAATAGACCCTGTGAAGCTGTGTATGTAGTTGTTAGCGCACCTGCTGTTAATGAGCCGTGAACTGCACCTGCCGCACCTGCCTCTGACTGCATCTCAACAACCTTTACTGTGTTGCCGAAGATGTTCTTCATACCTGCTGCTGCCCATTCATCTGTTACCTCTGCCATCGTTGATGACGGAGTGATAGGATAGATTGCTGCAACATCTGTAAATGCATATGATGCATAAGCGGCAGCGTTGTTTCCATCCATGGTTTTCATTGTTCTTGCCATTTTATTTCCTCCTGAGAAAAAAATTTGTATTGTGAGTGACTTATTTAACAGCAATAATAAGTCATTGCATACCTATTTATATATAATAACATTTTTCTTAGAAAAAATCAAGTGCTTATACATAAAAAATTAGTATTTTACTATATTTTCTTGAATTTTTTTATCAATTTCTTTGCATTTATGGTCCAATTTTGATGTTGTGTTTGAAATTTTAAGTAAAAAAGGGGAGGAAAGGGTTTGTTTGTGATGGATAACAAACGAGATGGAAATATTTAATATATATAACAATATCTGATAAATTACACCATAATAAATCAATAAAAGCGACATACTTATAAACATATTTACCCTCCAAAACCGTAATGGTAATATTGTCTGTAGAAAATATATTTATAAACGTGTAAAAAATATCCTGTCACATTGAGTGCGACAGGGTATTTTCTTAATTTTAGTCTAATTTTAGCACGGACATAAATGCTTCCTGTGGTACTTCAACCGTACCAACCTGACGCATACGTTTTTTACCTTCTTTCTGTTTTTCAAGAAGCTTTTTCTTTCGACTTATGTCACCGCCGTAGCATTTTGCAAGTACGTCCTTACGCAATGCCTTGATTGTTTCACGTGCAATTATCTTTGAGCCTATTGCTGCCTGTATCGGTACTTCAAATAATTGACGTGGAATAACCTCTTTTAGCTTTTCACACATTTTTCTACCACGTGTGTATGCACTGTCCTTAAATACTATAAATGAAAGTGCATCAACGGCTTCGCCGTTTAAGAGTATATCAAGCTTTACAAGTGATGAACGCATATATCCCGAAACTTCATAATCAAATGATGCGTATCCTCGTGTACGTGATTTCAATGCATCAAAGAAATCATAAATTATTTCATTTAATGGGAGCTCGTAGAATATTTCTGCACGTGTCTGGTCAAGATACTCCATATGCTTGTATATTCCCCTGCGTTCCTGGCATAGCTCCATAACGTTGCCGACATAATCCTTTGGAACCATTATAGATGCTTTTGCCATAGGCTCCTCCATATACGCAATTTCTGCGGGATTTGGCAGGTTTGTAGGATTGTCACACCATACCATCTCGCCGTCTGTTTTGTATACTTTATAAATAACACTCGGTGCTGTTGTTATCAAATCAAGATTATATTCACGTTCTAATCGCTCCTGAATAATTTCAAGATGCAACAAACCGAGGAAACCGCAACGAAAACCAAAGCCTAATGCAACAGATGTTTCAGGTTCAAACATAAGCGATGCATCATTTAATTGTAATTTCATCAATGCTTCTTTCAGATCCTCATACTGTGCTCCGTCAGCAGGGTATATACCGCAATAAACCATTGGATTTACTTTTTTGTAGCCTGGTAATGGTTCTTTTGCAGGATTATCGACAGTTGTAACTGTATCGCCGACACGTGTATCTTGTATATTCTTAATACTTGCAGCAATGTATCCAACATCACCTGCTGATAATTTGTCAGCCTTAACAAGTCCTGACGGGCTCATACGGCCAACCTCTACAACCTCAAATTCTGCACCTGTTGCCATCATTTTAATGTTTTTACCAACCTTTATTGAGCCTTCCTTAACTCTTACATATACTATAACGCCTCGGTAGCTGTCATAATATGAATCAAAAATCAAGGCACGAAGCGGTGCATTTGTATCACCTACAGGGGATGGGATCTTCTCGACTATTGACTCTAATACATCTGCAACATTAAGACCTGTCTTTGCACTCACCTGCGGTGCATCATCAGCCGGTATTCCGATTATGTCTTCTATTTCACGAACTGCCTCATCGGGATTTGCAGATGGTAAATCTATCTTATTAATTACAGGCACAACCTCAAGGTCATGATCTATTGCTAAATATGTGTTTGCAAGTGTTTGTGCCTCAATACCTTGTGATGCATCTACAACAAGTAAAGCTCCTTCACAAGCGGCAAGTGAACGTGAAACCTCATAGTTAAAGTCAACATGCCCAGGAGTATCAATAAGGTTTAATATATACTCCTCACCGTTTGGACGTTTATACTTAAGAGTTACAGCGTGTGCCTTTATGGTGATGCCGCGCTCACGTTCCAGATCCATATCATCAAGTATCTGATCCTCCATATCACGTTTCTCAACCTCACCTGTAAGCTCAAGAAGACGGTCAGCAAGTGTGGACTTCCCATGATCAATATGTGCTATTATACAAAAATTACGAATATTTTCTTGTCTGTTATCGGGCATAATTTTTTCTCCTGTTAAATTTATACTATTGTAATTATAGCATAAAAGCGAGGTTTTTACAATAGAAATATTCTAATATTTTTCGATGTAATATTTGTAATATAAATGTAAATAAAAAAGATTTGAATTATGTATTGACAAACTGTATTTTGTAGAGTATAATTAGTCTACGAAGACAAAAAACACAATATATAGTATTTTATAGAAAGGAACATATGACAATGAAAGTTATTAAACGTAACGGTTCAGAGGTAGATTTTGACATTAGCAAGATAATTTCCGCTATTACTAAGGCCAATAATTCGGGACAGCATAAGGAACTTACAGAAGGTCAAATTCTTGAAGCGGCTGATTACATTAATTACAAGTGCGAGAAAATGAATCGTGCTGTATCTGTAGAGGAAATACAAGATATGGTAGAAAACCAGATTATGGCAAATGGTGCATTTGAAATTGCAAGAAACTACGTAAAGTACAGATACAATCGTTCACTTGTAAGAAAATCCAATACTACCGACGACAGAATTTTATCACTCATTGAGTGCAATAACGAAGAAGTTAAACAGGAGAATTCAAATAAAAATCCTACAGTCAACAGCGTTCAGCGTGACTATATGGCGGGCGAGGTAAGTAAGGATATTACAAGACGTATTCTTCTCCCACAAGATATAGTGGAGGCACACGAGGAGGGTCTTATACATTTCCATGATGCAGACTATTTTGCACAGCATATGCATAACTGTGATTTGGTAAATCTTGAGGATATGCTCCAAAACGGGACA
>CADBPJ010000060.1 GCA_902796445.1 uncultured Ruminococcus sp.
ACCCGAAACAGTTGCACAGGCAGGTGCGGCGGCAGTTAAAGCAATAGGCTTACTTGCAAAGGATAAGCTTCTTACTAACCCATGTACTGCAAAATCAGACGAGCTTCTTTGTAACGGCTGTTCACAGTGCGCAAACGTATGTCCTTACGGTGCTATTACATATGAAGAAAAAGAGATAAACGATCATGGCATACGCCGTACATCACGTGTGGCTGTTGTAAACAATGCATTGTGCCAGGGTTGCGGTGCTTGTACAGTTACATGTCCGTCAGGTGCTATGGACCTACAGGGCTTCTCTAACAGACAAATCTTAGCGGAGGTGGATGCAATATGTCGATAAATCAGAACGAAGAATTCAGACCGAAAATAGTTGCATTCTGCTGTAACTGGTGCAGCTACGCAGGTGCTGACCTCGCAGGAAGCAGCAGACTTGCATACCCCGCAGATGTTAAAATCATCCGTGTACCTTGTTCATGCCGTGTAAACCCTATGTTTATACTTCGTGCATTTGAAAAGGGTGCTGACGGTGTTATCCTATGCGGATGCCACCCCGGAGATTGTCACTACTCTACAGGTAACTACTATGCAAGGCGAAGAATGACATTACTATTCTCAATGCTTGACTTTATCGGTGTTGAGAACGGCAGAACACGTGTTGAATGGGTATCTGCCGCAGAGGGAGTTAAGTTCTCTACAACAATGAACGACTTTGTGGCTAAAATCCACAAATTAGGTAAAAACGTTAGATTGGGGGATTTGAGATGCAAGAACTAATCACAAGAGCAAAAGAGCTATTGGAAAACGGCACAGTCTCCCGTGTACTTGGCTGGAAGGTTGGAGATATGCCATATAACCCTGAGCCTGCATTTTTTGACAGTGCAGATACACTTGATAATTTTGTATATAACGGCTTCTGCGGTGCAAATCTCAGCAAATATATGATAGAGGCATCAACTCTTGAGGGTAAAACACTTGTGTTCTTAAAGCCCTGTGATACATACAGCTTTAACCAGCTTTTGCATGAGCACAGAGTTGATCGTGACAAGGCATATATAATCGGCGTAGGCTGTAAGGGTAAGCTTGATATTGATATGATAAAAGCACAGGGCATCAAAGGCATAAAGGACATTAAGGGTGCCGAAATGTCAGATGCATGCGATACGCTTACCATAGACACAATATACGGCGAAAAGTCTTGTGCATACAGCAAAGCGATGCTTGCACGCTGTCACGTATGTAAGGGTAAGGAGCATAAGATTTATGACGAGCTTATAGGCGAGTCAAAGGACACACAGGATCAGGAGAGGTTTGCGGGTGTAGAATATATTGAGTCAATGACTCCCGAAGAAAAATTTGAGTTCTTCCGGAATGAATTGTCAAAATGTATTCGTTGTAACGCGTGCAGAAACGTATGTCCTGCTTGTTCATGCAGAAAATGCGTATTTGACAGCAACAAGTTCGATTCCGCACAAAAGGCTAATGTTGACAGCTTTGAAGAAAAGATGTTCCACATCATTCGTGCCTTCCACGTTGCAGGAAGATGCACAGACTGCGGTGAGTGTTCGAGGGTTTGCCCACAGGGTATTCCGCTACACTTATTTAACAGAAAATTTATTAAGGATATAAACGAGTTCTACGGCGATTTCTCTGCCGGGGAAACTGCTGACGGCGACAGACCTCTTACAAGCTTTACATTTGAGGATGTTGAACCAAGCATAGTATCAGAAAGGGGATAATGTATGTATAAGATAGCAAAAGAAAATCTTTCGGCATTATTCCGTAAGATTTCTGAAACAATGGGATTATATCTTCCTATAAGTAGTGCAGGACAGACAAATTTCGGCGCATGGGCAGAAGATGCGGATGTTGATTTAACAACTCTTAAGACAGTTAAATCAGCAAAGGATACATTCTTCCCGCAGAGTGAGAATTTGTACACTTGTACAACAGAGGATAAAAAAATTACAGTAACACCCGAAAAGCTACAGGAGGAGGATTTTGTAGTATTCGGTATGAAGGGCTGTGACGTGCAGGGAATTGAGGTTTTAGACAGAGTATTTTTATCAGAGCCTGTCGACTCATTCTATGCCGCACGCAGAAATCACGGCACTATAGTTGCACTTGCTTGTAATGAGCCTGAAAACAGCTGTTTCTGTAATGTGTTTGGCATAGACTGTGCTGATCCTAAGGGTATAGCAGATGTTGCCACATGGGATATGGGTGATTTCCTTTATTGGAACCCTATCACCGAAAAGGGCGAAAAGCTTACAGCATACCTCTCAGATTTGTTTGAGGGTGCTGATGATACAGCAGTAGATGAGCTGAAAAATTCAATACATAACATAGTCGACAAGCTACCGTATTCTGACCTGTCACTTGAGGGTTGGGGCGGCGATGCACTTGACGAAAAGTTTAATTCACCTATATGGGAGGAGCTTTACAAGCCATGTCTTGCCTGCGGTACTTGTACATTCGTATGTCCTACATGTCAGTGCTATGACATTAAGGACTATAACACAGGCAATGGTGTACAACGTTATCGTTGTTGGGACTCATGTATGTATTCCGATTTCACAATGATGGCACACGGCAACAACCGTACAAGTCAGATGCAACGTTACAGACAGAGATTTATGCATAAGCTTGTGTATTATCCTGCAAACAATGACGGTGTATTCTCATGTGTCGGTTGCGGAAGATGCGTTGACAAGTGTCCGTCATCACTTAATATCGTGAAAGTTATTAAGGCTTTCAGTAAGGAGGCTAAATAAAATGTGCGAATGTAATTGTCACGAGAATTATAACTTAGATACGCTTATCCCAAAGGTTGGTATTATAACGGGTATAACACAGGAAACTCCCGATGTTAAGACGTTTCGTGTAAACGCACCCCAAGGCGGAAAGCTGTTTGAGCATATGCCGGGACAGTGTGCAATGCTTTGTGCCCCTGGTATAAGCGAGGCTATGTTCTCCATAACCTCCTCACCTACTAATAAGGAATATCAGGAATTCAGTATTAAAAAATGCGGTGAGCTTACCTCGTATCTTCACGATTTACAGGTAGGCGATGAAATAACCGTTCGCGGACCTTACGGAAACAATTTCCCCGTAGATACAGAGTTAAAGGGCAAAAACCTACTCTTTATCGCAGGCGGTATAGGACTTGCTCCGCTACGTTCAGTTATTAACTATGTACTTGACAACCGCGAAGACTACGGCACTGTAGATATTCTGTACGGCTCACGCAGTGCTGACGATTTAGTTAAGCTTGAGGAAATACAGACAGAATGGGCAAATGCCGAGAACGTAAATGTTCATCTTACAATCGACCGTGAGCAAGAGGGCTGGGACGGTCACGTCGGATTTGTTCCTTCATATTTAAAGGAGTTAAACTTTACTACCGACAAGACAGCGCTCGTCTGCGGTCCCCCTATAATGATTAAGTTCGTTTTACAGGGACTTAAAGAGCTTGGATTTACAAACGAGCAGATTTATACAACGTTCGAGCTTAGAATGAAATGCGGTGTGGGTAAATGCGGTCGATGCAATATCGGTTCAAAATATGTCTGCAAGGACGGCCCCGTATTCCGCTTTGACGAAATCGAAAAGCTGCCCGATGAATATTAATAGGAGGATAAATTGAAATGGAAAATATGGTTAACGTATTTCTTTTCGGTAAGAAATACAGCGTTCCCGAAAATCTAACAATTATGCGTGCGATGGAATACGCAGGCTATCAGCTTGTTCGCGGTTGTGGTTGCCGTAACGGTTTCTGCGGTGCGTGTGCTACAATCTACAGAATAAAAGGCGATCGTGACCTTAAGGCTTGCCTTGCTTGCCAGACAAAGGTTGAGGATAATATGTATATTGCAACCCTGCCGTTCTTCCCGCTTGTTAAGCAGGTTTACGATATGGATAAGGTTGCTCCGACACAGCAGATTATGATGCAGTTATATCCTGAGATATATGCATGTATCGGCTGTAATGCTTGTACAAAGGCTTGTACACAGGACCTTAACGTTATGCAGTACATAGCATACGCACAAAGAGGCGATTTTGAGAAATGTGCCGAGGAGTCATTCGACTGTGTAATGTGCGGTGTATGTTCATCACGTTGCCCTGCCGGTATTTCTCATCCGCAGGTTGCAATGCTTGCACGCAGAATTAACGGTAAGTACCTTGCACCTAAGTGCGACCACTTAGAAAACCGTGTACAGGAAATAAACGATGGTACTTTCAAAGAGCTTATCGAGGCACTTATGCAGAAGCCTATTGATGAGATGAAAGAACTATACAACACAAGAGAGATTGAGAAATAAGGGGGATTTGGGCTAATGTATTCAGAGAAATTTACTGATTCAATAAAGGCAGTTGAAGCGGCACGTGCAAAGAATATCGCATATGAGCCTGCAAGAATGACTGCACAGGAAAAAGAAGATTTGCTAAAGGCTTATCACCCTGACTATAAGGAAACAGAGTTTGCAGAGCTTAAAATCGGTCCGAACAAGGGCGAGAGAGTTCCGCACGAGCTATGTGCAACACTACAGGCAAACAGCCGTATAAACCCGTCAGACATCGACCTTTCAAAGATTGACTATGACGTTGACGTGCTTGTAATCGGCGGCGGCGGTGCAGGTGCATCTGCGGCAATCGAGGCACACGAAGCAGGTGCAAACGTAATGGTTGTAACTAAGCTCCGTATGGGCGATGCCAACACAATGATGGCAGAAGGCGGTATTCAGGCGGCAGATAAGGAGAACGATTCTCCTGCAATCCACTTTGTAGATGCATTTGGCGGCGGTCATTTTGCGGCAAAGCGTGAACTTTTGAGAAAGCTTGTATGTGATGCTCCTGAGGCTATTTCATGGCTTTCGGATTTAGGCGTTGAATTTGACAAGGACAAAGACGGCAATATGATAACAACTCACGGCGGCGGTACATCACGTAAGAGAATGCACGCGGCTAAGGACTATTCAGGTGCCGAGATAATGCGTACACTGCGTGATGAAGTACTTAACCGCCAAATTCCTGTGGTTGATTTCACAGCCGCAATCGAGCTTATATTAGACGAGAACGGCAACGCATCAGGTGCAGTCCTTGTCAATATGGAAACAGAAGAAATTATGGTAGCACGTGCAAAGACTGTTATAATCGCAACAGGCGGTGCAGGACGTATGCACTATCAGGGTTTCCCGACATCTAACCACTACGGTGCAACAGCCGACGGTCTTGTATTGGGTTACCGTGCAGGAGCAAAGCTATTGTATGCTGAAACTTTACAGTATCACCCAACAGGTGCGGCATATCCCGAGCAGATTTTCGGTGCATTGGTAACTGAAAAGGTACGTTCACTTGGTGCAAAGCTTGTAAACGCAAAGGGTGAAGTATTTATGCATCCATTAGAGACTCGTGACGTATCTGCGGCATCAATTATCCGTGAGTGCGGTGATCGCGGTAATGGTGTTGACACAGGTAACGGTCAGGGCATATGGCTTGACACACCTATGATTGAAGCAATCGGCGGTGAGGGTACAATAGAAAAGAGAATTCCTGCAATGATGAGAATGTTCGGCAAGTACGGCATCGACATCAGAAAGGAACCAATTTTGATTTATCCGACATTGCATTACCAGAACGGCGGTCTTGATATTACAGAGGATTGTATGACAACAAATGTAGAGAACCTGTTTGTTGCAGGTGAGGCAGTTGGAGGAATACACGGCCGTAACCGTCTGATGGGTAACTCACTTCTTGATATAATCGTATTCGGAAGAAGTGCAGGCAAAAATGCGGCGGCAAAGGCAAAGGACGTTAAGGTGGGTGCATTGACACTTGATCACGTAAACGCATTTGCAAACGAGCGTAAGGCTGCAGGCATTACAACAGACGAGGTTTCACCGAAGCTTTTGCCTGATTACAGAAATAAATAATTAAGATTGAGTATTTCAGCGACATTACATACGTTAGTCGCTGAAATACTCAGTCGCACAAAAAGGAAAAGAGGACGATATATTATGAATTTATTTGGCGGTGTTATCCCAATTCAGGGTATCACATTTTTGATGTTCTGCCTATTTGCAATATTGTTTGTAGGCTATGCATTCGGACGTATCACAATTAAGGGTGTCTCACTTGGTGATGCAGGTGTATTTATTATAGCTTTGCTTTTCGGCTGTTTCTTCTATAAGCCGCTTGAAGCACAGCTCGGACTCGCTTATGGAGAAGATATGGTATATTACACAGATAAGGCATTGAAAATTATCGAGAATTTCGGTCTTATCCTGTTTGTTACGTCAGTAGGTTTTATAGCTGGCCCAAACTTCTTTGGTAATATGAAAAAGAACTTCAAGTCATACGTACTTATCGGTCTTATGATAATACTGTTTGGCGGGCTTTCAGCTATTGGCTGTATCTTTATCGGACGTGCTTTGGGCGAGCCGACAGACGGTAGCTTTACTGCTATGATAGTAGGTTTGCTTTCAGGCTCACTTACATCAACGCCTGCATTCTCTGCTGCAAAGGCAACAGTTAACCCTGACTTTGAGAGCCTTGTATCTGTCGGTCATGGTATCGCCTATATCTTTGGTGTTATCGGTGTTGTATTGTTCGTTCAGCTTATACCTAAGCTTACAAAGGCTAACATGGCAGAGGAACGCGCAAAGATTACAGTATCAAACGATAAATCAACAAAGAAAGCATATAACGGCAAGCTTTTAAGCCTTGACGAGCATGGATTTGCGGCATTTGCTCTTGCGGCTGTTGTCGGTACAGTTATCGGAATGATTAAAGTCCCGCTTTCATCAAAGGGACTTGACGGTACAACGTTTGCTTTAACAACAACAGGCGGATGTCTTTTAATATCACTTGTGTTCGGTCATTTCGGCAGATTTGGTAAGCTGAACATTATGCCCGAAACCTCAACATTAAAGCTCTTCCGTGAGCTTGGACTTGTACTGTTCTTAGTAGGTGCAGGTATTCCCGGCGGTGCAAAGTTTGTCGAGGAATTTGAACCCATGTATTTTGTATATGGTATAATTATGACAATAGTTCCTATGTTTGTAGGGTATCTCTTTGCAAAGCATATCTTAAAGCTTCCGCTGCTAAACAGCCTTGGCTCAATAACAGGCGGTATGACATCAACACCTGCATTGGGAACGCTTATAAACGTGGCAAAGACAGAAGAGGTTGCATCAGCATATGCGGCAACATATCCTATTGCACTAATCGCAGTAGTGCTTGTATCGCAGTTCTTGATAATACTATTCTAAAATGTAATAAGAGAGAGGCTGAAAAAATAGTACAGAACGGACGAAGCGAAGGGTACGCCTACGCGTACCCCCTGCCCGACGGCGTACATGTGTACTCCGAGTGGTTCGATTCGTCCGTTCTGTGCATTTTTTCAGCCTCTCAAATTAAATACCCTGCCACTATTCCTATTACTGCTGACATACATATTATCGCTATAGGGTGCACCTTTTTAAATGCTAAAATTCCCATAACAATTACTGTTCCTACCGATACCCAAAACTCTGGGTTTGTAAATATCTCCATTGATATTTCAAAGCTTGAAAATACAGTTTTACCGATTGACAGCACCGCCGCACCGATAAGTCCGATTACCGCAGGCTTCAGTCCTGACATAAGTCCGCTTACAATCTTGCTTGACTTAAACTGCTCATACCAATGTGCAACAAGGAGTATTATTATAAATGACGGCAGAACAACGCCCATTGTAGAGCAAAAAGCGCCCAATATTCCGCCCATTTCCGAGCCGACATATGTGGAAATATTTATAGCAAATGGCCCGGGGGTTGATTCTGCAACAGCAATAAAGTTTACTATTTCCGACTCAAGAAGCCAACCCTTTGCAATTACCTCATCCTGAATAAGAGGAAGCATTGCATATCCGCCTCCGAATGTGAAGGCTCCTATCTTAAAGAAGGTTAAAAACAAATCTAAAAATATCATTGTTTAATCCTCCTTCCTGCTATTATTGATGTAACAAGTCCCACTATACCACAGCCTGTAATTACAATCAGAATATTTACATCCGTAAATGCCGACACAACAAATGCGCCTGTGGCTATTGCATATGCAACGCTGTGCTTGGGCATCTTCTTAAACATATTCCACCATGCCTTTATAAGCAACGCAAGCACTCCTGCACGTATGCCGTTAAAGGCAAACTTTACTGCCTGTATATCCTGAAACTGACGTAGAAAGAAGGATATAATCAATATGATTATAAACGAGGGCAGTACCGTACCTAATGTTGCGGCAACAGAGCCAATCACACCTGCGGTTTTGTAGCCGATAAATGTGGCTGAATTTATGGCAATAGGCCCTGGTGTGGACTCTGCTATAGCTATGATTTCAAGAATATCATCATCGCTTATCCAGCCGTTTTTCTCCACCGTTTCACGTTGCATAAGCGGTATCATAGCATAACCGCCGCCGAACGTGAATAATCCTATTCTAAAAAAAGTTAAAAATAATTTTATTACTCTATTTTTCATTGTTACCTTCCATACATCTTGGTTAATCTTGCCAATTTTTTCTCCAATTCTTTTGTTACAGCACCTTTTCTCATTCGCCACTGCCAATTACCATACGGAGTTGATGGTATGTTCATACGTGCTTCGCTTCCAAGCTCAAGTATGTCCTGCATCTGCATAATTGCAGTATCTGCAACAGACGAAAGCAATACCTTTGTAACAGCCCATATAAACTCACTATCGCTATTCCCTGTAAAGTTTATATACTCCCTTAAAAATTCCACTGACTTTTTATCAGTTTCCGATAACCATTCCTTTAGCGGTGCATTATCATGAGTGCCGATATATGCAACGGAATTTTTAGTGAAATTATGCGGAAGATAATCACTGTCGCTGTCAGGATAAAACGCAAACTCAAGCACCTTCATACCAGGGAAACCCGATTCTTTTAAAAGCTCTCTCACTGTAGGCGTAAGATAGCCCAAATCCTCTGCAATAATAGGAAGCTTACCAAGCTTTTCCTCCAATACCTTAAACAGCTCTATTCCGGGACCTTTAACCCATTCTCCGTTACGTGCCGTTTCGTCACCGTATGGAATTCTATAGAACTCATCAAAGCCTCTGAAATGGTCAATGCGTACTAAATCATACAGCTTCATTGCAATACCCATTCTGTCTATCCACCAGCCATAGCCCGTCTCCTTATGACGGTCCCATCGATAAATGGGATTGCCCCATAGCTGACCGTCTGCAGAAAATGCATCAGGCGGACAGCCTGCAACAGACGTTGGCAAAAGCTCCTCGTCAAGCTCAAACAAATCGGGCGATACCCACACATCTGCACTGTCAAGTGCGACATATATAGGTATATCCCCTATTATCCCGATATTATTTTCTTTTGCATACTCTTTTAGTGCCTGCCATTGTTCAAAAAATTTGTATTGCACGAACTCCCAGAACTCTATTTCTTCAAGGTGTGCTTCTTTAAACTGCCATAATGCGTGGGGATCACGATGCTTTAAGCTGTCCTCCCACAAAAGCCAGCACTTACCATCATTTTCGCCCTTAATGGACATAAATAATGCATAATTTGAAATCCAGCGCTCGTTTTCGTCAAGAAATTTATAGAAATCTGATTTATCACCCTTAGAAAAACGCTTATACGCTTTTTTCAGCACCTTATATCTGTTATTATATATCTTTTCATAATCAACATACTCAGGATTTTCACCCCAATCAAGAGATGAATAATCCGATTTCTTTAAAAGTCCTTCCTTTTTTAACAAGTCAAAATCTATAAAATACGGATTGCCCGCATATGTTGAAAAAGACTGATACGGTGAGTCACCATAGCTTGTAGGACATACAGGAAGTATTTGCCAATACCGTTGTTTTGATTTTTTTAAAAAATCTATGAATTTATATGCCTCAACACCCATTGTACCTATTCCGTAATCGGACGGCAAGGACGAGATATGCATTAATATTCCGCTTGCTCTCATTCATCTTCACTCCCTTTGAGTTATATTATAGCAAATACAATAATTTATGTCAATTAAAAAGTTAATGAAATATGAATTTTCGGTAAAACACTTGATTTTTTATGCTCTTTGTGTTAGTATATACACGATACCATAAAGAAAGGATTTGGGTGATGTATATGAAAAAAATTTTGACAATAATGGTGGCTATGATGCTCGTTGCATCTATGGCAAGCTGCGGTAAAGATAAATCCGTATCACAGGGTGGCGGTATACAGGACGAAAACGGCAACGTTATTCAAGGAACAACTATTGACGGTGCAATCGACGAGGTTGATATGGATAAGATTGACGGCGAAATTGCTCAAAAGCAAGAAGATACCAACGAAAACACAAAGGCAACTATTGCAGATCTTGACGTGAAAATGGGCGATGCGAAGATTATGACCATTGATAATCACAAGGTTATTATTCTTTCGTTTGATTACAAGAACAAAACAGATGAACCCACGTCATTTGATGCTAATATCACAGTTGAAGTTACACAGGAGGCGCAGAAGCTTACAGCACCCGTTGATTTATCAGTGCTAAACAACATTGAGGGCTTGAATATCCGTTCAAGCATAGAAACAGTTGATAAAGGTAAGTCAGCAACAGTGCAGAAGGCATACGTTTTGCGAGATGACCAGACACCTGTTACAGTAAATGTTTACAAGTACGGCGAACCATCAGGCGAGGGTATATATAAGACATTTGCAGTTAAGTAATAGAGATAGGGGATGTAAAAAAGCAGCACCGATCGTTTGACGGCGAATTAATCTATATCAAAATATAGATTAATTGCTAAAAAGCATTACAAAATTGATTGTTTCGAGGAAAATCTGCAAATTTGCAGATTTTCTTCTATATAAATGCCGTCAAACTACGAACGAAAACCGTCCCTTGAGTACATACGTACGCTACGGAATAACCCTCACAGCTATGCTGTTCGGCGGTTTTCGTCCGTTCTGCACTATTTTTTTGCATCCCTCATGGATATTATTGACTTTCCTAACAGCCCTCGTTTTTATTTACTTTTTAATGTGGTGTTACTTCGTAAACAATGGCAATGGCTCAAGATACACTACGTCCTCTCTGTCTTTTGCGTCGCCCTCGGCAAGAACTGATGCTTTACCGCAAACCTTGGCGCCTGCCATTTCGCAGATTTCTTCGATTGCGGCAACAGATTTTCCTGTACTTATGACGTCGTCTACTATAAGTACACGTTTACCCTTAAGCTTTTGTGCATCTTCTTCGCCAAGATATAGCATCTGTTTTTTATCGGTTGTGATTGATTTCACCTCAACCTCAAGAGAATTTCTCATATATATCTTGACAGATTTTCTTATTACCACATATGGCTTACCTGACTGACGTGCCATTTCGTATGCAAGGGGTATTCCCTTTGCCTCTGCTGTTACGATTACATCAAAATCAGGTACCTTATTGAGTAACGCCTCTGCACTCGCAACTGTTATCTCCACGTCCGAGAACATTATGAATGCCGCTATATCAATTTTGTCGTTTACAGGGTATAGTGTAAGCTCACGTTCTACCCCTGCTATGTTCATCTTATATGATGCCATTTTTATCATTCCTTTTATAAGTATATTTTACATACTAAATTATACCACTATCGTCCTCTTATGTCAATGAATTTTCATTTCCGACTTTACAAATTTAAAGTTTTATGATATACTTATTTTAGATTAGTCTACATATTCGAAGGTAACGTCTGAAGCAATTTCCGCATCTAACCATTCCGAAGCAATGGGCAGTACCAATGTACAGCTCCATCACTTTGGAACGGCAATCTGCGAAAATTTCTTCCAGACTTTAGGTTTTGTATCTTTGGCATGGAAAGGAATGGTTATAAAAATGATTACAGATGCAAAAAAAGAGTTTATAGAGTTTATGATGGAATCAGATGTTCTTCGCTTTGGTGATTTCGTTACTAAAAGCGGCAGAAATACTCCATATTTCGTTAACACAGGCAACTACCGTACAGGCAAGCAGATTGCCACACTCGGCAAGTTCTATGCCACCCTTATAAAGGAAACCGTAGGCAAAGAATTTGACTGTATGTTCGGACCTGCCTACAAGGGCATACCTTTAGCCGCAGGTGCCGCCGCCGCACTTTATAATGAGTTTAATATTGACAAGCCGTATTTCTTTAACAGAAAAGAGGAAAAGGATCATGGCGAGGGCGGTTCAATCGTTGGTTATAAGCCACAGGACGGAGACCGTGTTATTATAATCGAGGACGTTATAACTGCAGGTACGGCTATACGCGAAACAATGCCCGTTCTTCAAGGTGCGGCAGATGTTTCGGTTAAGGATATGTTTATTTCCGTTAATCGTTGTGAGGTTGGTACAACTCCGGGAAAGACTGCCATTATGGAGGTAGGCGAAGATTTCGGTATAAATGTACACGCCATCGTTACGGTTGCAGATATTTACGAATATCTTAAGGCTTCAGGTAAGTATGATGATATGATTCCAAAAATGGAAGATTATATGGCAAAATATTGTATTATATAATTACAGAAAGGATTTGATTTTATGAAATTAAGAAAGCTTTTTGCTATAGGCTTTGCATCACTTAGTATATGTGCTGTTACATCAATAAGTGTCAATGCAGAAAATGACGTAGTGTCTGTTTCTGTTGATAATACTATGGTAACCTTTGAGGATCAGACACCCGTTATCATAGACGGTCATACTCTCGTTCCTGCACGTGCCGTTTTTGAACAGGTAGGTGCAACAGTAGAGTGGGATCAGCCTACTCAAACGGCTACAATTAAGAAAGATAACTATACCGTTGCGGTAACATATCAATCAAATATAATGTATAAAAACGGCGAAGCCATAGAGCTTGAACAACCCGCAGATATTATCGAAAACAGGATTATGCTCCCCGTACGTGCAATTTCTGAGGCAATGGATTTTGCTGTTACATGGGACGGGCATCATAGCCTGATATTGATTTCAACGACAGGTAAACCCTACAGACCTTATGCGTTTTTGAAAACAGGATTCAGAACATTGGAGGATCAGGCAGAATTTTACTCAAACGGAAGCGCATTGGATAATATAGATCTTGACGGCGACGGTAAAGCTGAATCAATCTCATTTGCAAGCTCTAAGGATATTCTATCCGACCCGACGCCTGTTCTTGAAATAAACGGTATAGACTACACTGCAGGCTTAGGCTCTCTTACAAGTGTATATTCAATAGCCGTTATTGATATAGATAAAACTGACAGTACAAAAGAAATAGTCATAACGGAAAATGGCGACACATTGACCGCAAGATTTTACAGATACGAAAATGGTATTTTGAAAACTCTTGCCAACAAAGATGGCGAAGCTTCAACAGTGCCTTATGCATCTACACTTCTGTTAAGCGGCACAGGTTATCTTCTGTCTGACCTTACAGGTGTATGCTTTACTGATGTTATGGTTACAGGATGTGTGTACAGGCTTGATACCGATGAAATAGGTCTTTATCAGATGACAAAAATTGATACCATCTTTGGACGTAATTTATACAATACATATTCTGATAATATGCTTTACAATATCACGTATACAATGAGTTATCAACCCGGCTCATATAAGGATGCTACTGATGTGGGTGTTATTTACTCTTCATCTTTGACACAGTTCAAGCTTATTGATGGTTACAAGGACGAATCTGATCCAAGATATATAGAGTTATATATTGAACTGCCCACAGGAGAAAAGGCTGTTATAACACCATACCAGACCTGAGGTGATTTAAAATGACAAAACGTATCATATGCGTTATTATGGCAGTTATGATGATAATGCCCTCCGCATTATCATATGACGTCGTAAATTTACCCAACAGTATGACATTCGCTGATGCTACAGGAATATTTGACAGCAGTGAAATTGCTACAGCAGATATATGCGATATCGACGCGAATAAATATAAAACTCTTACTCCATCAGAGATTGAACAGTTTTATAATACTGCTGCAAACACAACCCTCTGGCGTAAGATAATACCTACACCATTTCGGGGTGTATGCATCAACTTTACATTGAGTGACGGAAACAGCATAAGCTATTACTACAATTCAGGTGTACAGATAGGTAAGTACGGCGATGATAATTACATTTGCTATATGCCGTCAAGCACTGACAGTCAGAAGCTTACGTATCTGATGTCTGAATTTTATGACACCCAAGAAGGCGTATACGGCGGAGGTAGCTGGAATGTTTTGACCGACAATGACTTTTTGAAACTTCCAACCGCAGAATGGGCAAAATCAACAATCGCTGAGGCGGCAAAGAAATCGCTTGTCCCCTATGATTTTACCAATAAATATGAAAACAATATTACACGTGAGGAAATGGCCGTCCTTATTGAGAATTTCATTGTTGTGACAGGCAATTATGCTAATATGAACGAATATATGCGTGCAACAGGGACGGTATATCTTGAGGGTAGCTTCGTTGACTGTGTCGGCAGAGATACAGCCATTGACTGTCTGTATGCTATCGGGGTACTCAATGGTGTTGACGGAATACATTTTAATCCTGACGGTACCATTACACGACAGGAAGCATCAGCTATGATGGCACGTGCCGCAAATCTGTTTATGTATGTAGGAACAGAATACAATAAAAAGCCTGCAGATTGGGGAAGCGTTGACTCCTGGGCAAGCTTTTATGTGAGATGGTGTCTTGATAAGGGCTTATATCAGCTTGATGATGCAAACAAGGTGTATCCAAAGGATAATATTACGGTCGAGCAAGCAATCACTGTATTATCAAGACTATATGATCTGGCAACCTATTGGGAAAGCTAAGGAGAATGTATAATCCCTTTTTAAAGAAAGGAAAATCACTGAGTGAAAATAGGCAACATAGAATTAGAAAACCCCGTATTTTTAGCACCGATGGCAGGGATAACTGACAAGCCGTTTCGTGAAATATGCCGCAAGTTTGGTGCAGGTATGGTCTACAGCGAAATGATAAGTGCCAAAGGCCTTTATTATAATGATAAAAAAACAGCCTCACTTATGGATATGACAAACGAAACGCCCTGTGCAATTCAGATTTTTGGCAGTGAGCCTGAAATAATGGCAGAAATAGTACCTAAGGTGATGGTGTACAAGCCCGATATTATTGATATTAATATGGGATGTCCCGCACCTAAGATTGCAAACAATGGTGATGGCTCGGCACTTATGAAGACCCCTGAGCTTATGGGAAGAATTATGCGTGCTGTAAGAGATGCATCTCCTGTTCCCGTTACTGCTAAAATGCGTAAGGGCTGGGATAGCGATGTATCACTTCGATGTGCTAAAATTCTCGAAGAAAATGGTGCGTCGGCAGTTGCTGTGCATGGCAGAACACGGGAGGAATACTATAGCGGAAAAGCAGATTGGGATTCTATTGCACGAATAAAGCAAGAACTAACAATTCCTGTCATTGGTAATGGTGATATTTGGTCGGCAGAAGATGCAAAAAATATGTTTGATTATACAGGCTGTGATGCTGTTATGGTCGCACGCGGAGCACAGGGCAATCCCTGGATTTTTACCCAGATAAATGAGCTTTTAAAAAATGGCATAGTTACAACTAACCCTACTCCAAAAGAACGGCTTTGTGTAGCCTTAGAGCATATTTCAAGGCTTGTCGAGGACAAAGGCGAAAGCCGAGGAATAAAAGAAGCAAGAAAGCATATGGCATGGTATGTTAAAGGTCTTAAAGGTGCATCAACACTAAAAACAGAAATATTCAAAATTAGTGATTATGCTACAATGCACTCTGCTTTATCTGCGTATATTGATAAATTTTTATAAATATAAAAAATTTCCTTAAAAGATATTGAAAATTTTCTCGAATTTTGTTAAAATAAATCAATAACTAAAATTAAGAATTTATAAGTTGAAAGGAGTACTGAAATGGATAAATTTGCAAAAGAAGGGTTGACTTTTGATGACGTGCTGCTGATACCGCAGGAGTCAAATGTAACACCGAATATGGTGGAGTTAGGCACACATCTTACTAAGAAAATAAAGCTTAATATCCCCTTTATGTCATCGGCAATGGATACTGTTACCGAGTCTAAAATGGCGATTGCCATTGCAAGAGAGGGCGGTATAGGTATCATTCACAAAAATATGACAATAGAGGAGCAGGCTGCCAACGTTGATAAGGTTAAGCGTTCAGAAAACGGCGTTATTGCAAATCCATTCAGCCTTTCAAAGAACCATACTTTAAAGGATGCTGACGATTTAATGGCAGCATATAAGATTTCAGGTGTTCCGATTGTTGATGATGACAATGTTCTTATCGGTATTATTACAAACCGCGACTTGAGATTTGAAACTGATTTTTCAAAGAAGATAGAGTATGCAATGACCTCGGAAAATCTTATTACAGCACCTGAGGGCACAGGCCTTGCAGAGGCACAGAAAATTCTTTCGCATCATAAGGTGGAAAAGCTTCCTATCGTTGATAAGGATAACCACTTAAAAGGTCTTATTACAATTAAGGATATAGAAAAAGCAGTTCAATACCCTAACTCTGCAAGAGATGCTCAAGGCAGACTTTTAGCAGGTGCCGCAGTCGGTGTTACTGACGATTGTATAGAGAGAGTTACCGCTCTTGTAAACGCAGGGGTTGACGTTGTTGCTCTTGACTCTGCACATGGTCATTCATTGAATATTATTAATAAGGTAAAAGAAATTAAGACTGCATTCCCTGATCTACAGGTTATTGCAGGTAATATCGCAACAGCAGAGGCCGCAAAGGCACTTATCGAGGCAGGTGCTGACTGTATCAAGGTAGGTATAGGCCCGGGTTCAATCTGTACAACTCGTGTTGTTGCAGGCATTGGCGTTCCCCAGATTACGGCTATATATGACGTATATCAGGAAGCAAAGAAACACGGTATCCCCGTTATTGCAGACGGAGGCATCAAATACAGCGGCGATTGCGTAAAAGCTATTGCGGCAGGTGCTGATGTAATTATGATGGGTAGCCTGCTTGCAGGCTGTGACGAAAGTCCGGGTGAGTTTGAGATATATCAAGGCAGACGTTTCAAGGTATATCGCGGTATGGGTTCGCTTGCGGCTATGGAAAAGGGTTCAAAGGACAGATATTTCCAGACAGGCTCTAAGAAACTTGTTCCTGAGGGTGTTGAAGGCCGTGTACCTTACAAGGGACCTCTTTCAGATACAATATTCCAGCTTATCGGCGGACTTCGCAGTGGTATGGGTTACTGCGGAACGCCAACAATTTCCGAGCTTAAGGAAAATGGTAAATTTATAAGAATAACAGGTGCAGGATTAAAAGAATCCCACCCGCATGATATATATATCACAAAGGAAGCACCTAACTACAGTTATAATACACAAGGCTAAAATTACGGGGTATGCTGATGCATACCCCGTAATTTTAGCCTTTTTTAAATCCAACCAAAAAACGCAATAATAATATTACATTTTTTAACTATTTCTTAATTACTTTGTAATAATTGCTGTAATTTCATATGAAAATACATACATCTGCTACTAACATTTCGGTACATATACCATATATTGTTTACATAATTTGCTCAAAATGCAACTAAAAATACCTGTTTTTAGGCTAAATCTGCCTTATATTACATATTTATTACATCTGTATTGCTGTATTTTTACAAAATTACCCCTATTTCCCTTAACAATTTTGTAATTATTTTTAAAAAACTCTTGACAATTACACAGATACATGATAAAATAACAAACGTAGACTGTAAATAGAATATTTTAGTTTATTATTTTGGATTTCAAAAGCAAGAAAAATTAGAGGAAAGTATCACGAAGAAAGAAAATAAATTCCGAACTTATCGGAATGGTCCACTCTCAACCTATGGGAGAGAAAAGGAGAGATAATTCTTTATGAAAATCGTACAGAAAATGATTCTCAGTGCAATTTCATTAACTGCTGTTCTCGGTTCTTCTGCATTTGCCGCTGATTTAAGCAGCTGGGCAGTTCCGGGGTATCAGTCAGCCAGTGAAGCAGGCTTGGTTTCATATTCGGTTGTATCGAATAATCTAAAGGATTCCGTCACTCGTGAGGAATTCTGTGAACTTGCAATGAATTTGTACAAAAAACTTACAAATGAAAATTTACCTGATGTTTCTGACTCACCGTTTGTTGATACAGACAGTGTGGCTGTTGCTCAGGCATACAGATATGGAATTGTAAACGGAACAAGCGACTCTACGTTTACTCCTGACAGACTTGTTACGAGAGAAGAAATGGCAAAAATGCTCGTAAGCACACTTACTGCAAGTGAAATTGTCTTTAATATAGCAGATGGAGCTGATACTGCATACACTTCTGCTTTTGCAGATGGCGGCGATGTAAGTGCTTGGGCAATGTCATCTGTAAACACCGCTCTTAACTATGAGCTTATGACAGGTGTTACAGATAATACTCTTGAGCCTCTGTCCGCTACAACAAGAGAGCAAGCTATCGTAAGTGTTAACCGTTCTTTTGAAAAGTTTGCATCAAATCAGTATTCCATTGCTGAACTTCCGCAAATAGTCCTTCCTGAGGATGGTGCGGAGATTACAACAAAATCTTTTGATGTCAAATGGACACAGACAGATGATGCAGTTTCATATCATGTAATAGTTAAGAATGCAAATGCTAACGCAGTTCTTCTAAAGGACGTTACAGCAAATAGTATTTCCATTTCTAACAATACTTTATCAAACGGCAATTATTCAATAATTGTAGGAGCAGTTTTATTAGACGGCTCTGAAATATACAGTTTACCGGTTGACTTTACATATAATTATAAGAAGAATAACACAACTTTGTCAATCGATCTAAGCAAGGACAAATCAATCAGTCCTGCTGTAAAATCTTTAATAGAAACGGCACAGAGCTTTTTAGGCACGCCATATTTATGGGGCGGAACAACTCCAAAAGGTTTTGACTGTTCGGGCTTTGTACAGTACGTATACGGCAAACACGGCTACAGTATTACAAGAACTACATATACTCAATGGGCAAACGATGGTGTTCGTGTTTCAAGAGAATCTCTCAAGCCGGGTGATTTGGTATACTTCGGTTATGGCGACTCACCTTCACACGTTGGCTTATATGTCGGTGATGGCAAGATGATTCATTCACCAAGAACAGGCGATGTAGTTAAATACAGCACGATTGAAAGCGGATATTATGATGACTGCTATTTAGGTGCATTAAGAATAATCCAGTGATACAATTAAAAAAAGTCACTATTGTGACTGTCGTTTCGCTGTGCTACACTCCAATAGGTAGACTTTTTTTGAACAAGCAAAATTGCTCACTCAAAACGAGCAATTTCCAATGTTATAAACTAAATAATAAAACGAGGTTCATCCTGAACCTTATTTTATTATCAAAATTTTTATAAAAAACACAAATTAACATTAAGAATCGGAGAAATGAATATGAAACGTCAGAAATTATCGGAAAGAAAACTTCCACATTATACAAAAGGTGAAGAAATATTTAATATGGTATCTCATATAGTAGGCGGCGTGGTAGGTATCACCGCACTTTCACTATGCGTAATTTTCTCTGCACTCCACAAAAACATACTCGGTGTAGTATCAAGTGCAATCTATGGTGCATCAATGATTATCCTATACACTATGTCAAGCATTTATCACGGGCTACGTCCCGGACTTATGACAAAAAAGGTTTTTCAAGTTATAGACCATTGCTCCATTTTCCTGCTTATTGCAGGAACGTATACACCTATTACATTATCCGCACTTCATGTAAATAATCCTGCCCTCGCATGGACTATTTTCGGAATTATATGGGTTATTGCCATAATTGGTATCGCCCTAAACTCAATAGATTTAAAGGCTTACAAGACATTTTCGGCTATTTGCTATCTGATTATGGGCTGGTGTATTGTATTTGCGTGGAAGCCTACCGTTGCAGCTCTCGGCACAGGCGGAATGTGGCTGTTGCTTACAGGCGGTTTTGCATATACCATAGGTGCATTATTCTATTATTTCTTTAAAAAGAAAAAGTATATGCACTCGGTTTTCCACATATTCGTGGTATTGGGCAGTATACTCCATATGTTTGCGATATTATTTTATGCAATATAAAAGATGGCGGACTCAAAGTTCCGCCATCTTTTATCATTCCTCATTAGCTGCCTTCTGTGTATTTATTTCCTTAAA
>CADBPJ010000061.1 GCA_902796445.1 uncultured Ruminococcus sp.
AAGATGGGATTTTTTGTTTTGTATTATTCATTCTTAATTATTCAATATTCATTATTCATTAAGAAAAGATTTTTGCAATGAATAATTGAGGTAGTTTTCCTTACGGAAAACGCAGACTGTAGACAAAGCGGGGTGTTTTTTCTTTGCGTGGCATTAATGGAAGAGATTCAAACTCTGAGAGGGCACGATCGTTAAGAAATTGCTACCAACAAAAAGGGAGTGTCGCTTAATGCAACACCCCTCGTTTTAGTATTCACCATTTAATTAGCCAAGTTCAGCGAAGTACTTAATTGTTCTTACCATCTGTGATGTGTATGAGTTCTCGTTATCATACCATGAAACAACCTGTACCTGTGATGTACCATCGCCCATGTCAACTACCATTGTCTGAGTAGCATCGAAGATTGAACCATATGTTGAACCAACGATATCTGATGATACGATTTCTTCTGTGTTATAAGCGAATGACTCAGTAGCAGCAGCCTTCATAGCAGCATTGATACCATCAACTGTTGCTGCGCCCTCTACAACTGCAACAAGAATTGTTGTTGAACCTGTCGGTGTAGGAACTCTCTGAGCTGAACCGATTAGCTTACCATTAAGCTCCGGAACAACAAGACCGATAGCCTTTGCAGCACCTGTTGAGTTAGGAACGATGTTGCAAGCACCTGCTCTTGATCTTCTTAGGTCACCCTTTCTCTGAGGACCGTCAAGGATCATCTGGTCACCTGTGTATGCGTGGATTGTTGACATAATACCACTCTTGATTGGCATATAGTCGTTAAGAGCCTTAGCCATAGGTGCCAAACAGTTTGTTGTACATGAAGCAGCTGAAATAACCTTATCCTCAGGCTTTAAGATGTTGTGGTTTACGTTGTAAACAACTGTCGGTAGGTCGTTACCTGCGGGAGCTGAAATAACTACCTTCTTTGCACCTGCCTCGATATGAGCCATTGCCTTATCCTTTGATGTGTAGAAACCTGTACACTCCAAAACAACGTCTACATCAAGCTCGCCCCAAGGAAGCTCTGCTGCGTTTGCCTTTGCATAAATTGTAATCTTCTTACCATCTACTGTGATTGAATCCTCACCTGCTTCAACTGTGTCAGCAAGTGCATACTTACCCTGTGATGAATCATACTTCAAAAGGTGAGCAAGCATTTTCGGGCTTGTCAAGTCGTTGATTGCAACAACCTCATAACCCTCTGCACCAAACATCTGTCTGAATGCAAGACGACCGATACGGCCAAAACCGTTTATAGCAACTTTAACTGCCATTTTTAGTTCCTCCTAAAAAATATATATATTTTTTTCGATGTTTTCACATCATATCACTATTGTACCTCATTTTCCCAAAATATACAAGCCTTTTTGGCAAATTTCTAATTTTTGCACAAAAAGGCTTGTTCTTTTTATTATATTATTGATATTTTATCAAACTTTCTCTACGCCGATTTTTACGTTCTCGCCGTTGATATTTATATCAAGAGATGACGCAGAGTCCTCGCCAAGCTTAATATCGTCTGCAAGCACCTGTGACTTGATATATTCGCCGTTACGGGTAAATATTTCAGCAATCTTATCGTTGCCCGATACATAAACCGTAATATGGTCCATAACCTCAAAGCCCGAGTCCTTACGCATATTCTGTAGCTTTGACACAAGCTCACGTACATATCCCTCTTCTATAAGCTCGTCTGTAAGCTTCGTTTCAAGCACTACTGTAATCCTGCCGTCTGTGTCTGTTACGTAATCATCAGATTTAACTGTTTCTATCAACAAATCCTCTTCTGATAATTTTTCAGCAACGCCGTTTACTTCGATTGTAACAGCGCCTGTTGATGAAAGCTCTGCCATCGCCTTAGCTCCGTCTATGTTTGCAAGGATTTCTCGTACTGTATTTATGTCCTTGCCGAAACGTCTGCCCAAAGTCTTTAGCTGTGGCTTGAAGCTGTATGATGCAAAGCTTGATACATCGTTTGTAAACTCTACGTTCTTAATGTTAAGCTCTGTCTTTATAATATCCTTATAGAACTCCTTAAGCTCGCTTGATGCCTTAACATAGATAGCATTAAGCGGCTGACGGCTCTTAAGACCCGATGTGTTACGGCATGCTCTGCCAAGAACAACAATGTCAACAACCTCTGCCATACTCTCCTCAAGGTCTGTGTCAATAAACTTATCAAGAGCCTCAGGGAAATCACAAAGGTGGATACTCTCAGGTGCATCATTATCTATTGAACGGACAAGATTCTGATATATATCCTCTGTCATAAACGGAATCATCGGTGCTGCCGCTTTTGCGATAGTCACAAGAGATGTGTACAAAGTCATATATGCATTGATCTTATCCTGTGTCATTTCCTTTGTCCAGAAACGCTGACGTGACAAACGAACATACCAATTTGACATATCGTCAACAAGCTTGTCAAGTATCTTTGTTGTTTCTGTAATCTTGTAGTTTGCAAGATTATTGTCAATTTCACGTACTGATGAATTTACACGTGAGAGCATCCATTTATCCATTACGGATAGTGAATTATAGTCAAGCTCATATTTTGTCGCATCAAAGCTGTCAATATTAGCATACAGTACAAAGAACGCATATGTGTTCCACAATGTACCCATAAACTTTCTCTGCCCCTCTGTTACTGCCTTGTCATGGAAACGATTAGGCAGCCAAGGTGCTGAATTTGAGTAGAAATACCATCTCACCGCATCTGCACCATGCTTTTGGAGTGCCTCAAACGGATCAACCGCATTGCCCTTTGATTTTGACATTTTCTGTCCGTTTTCGTCCTGCACAAGGCCAAGAACGATAACATTTTTATAAGGTGCTTTATTAAATAGTATTGTCGACTCTGCAAGTAATGAATAGAACCAACCTCTTGTCTGGTCAACCGCCTCACTGATAAAGTCAGCAGGGAAATTCTCTTCAAATATTTCCTTATTCTCAAACGGATAATGCCACTGTGCAAATGGCATTGCACCTGAGTCAAACCAACAGTCAATAACCTCGGGAACCCTATGCATTTCACCTCCGCAGTCAGGACACTTGATTGTTACCTCGTCAACAAACGGGCGGTGTAATTCTATATCATCAGGACAGTTCTCCGACATTTCCTTAAGCTCCGCTATTGAGCCGATAACGTGACGCTTTCCGCATGAACACTCCCATACATTAAGCGGTGTACCCCAATAACGGTTTCGGCTTATGCCCCAATCCTGAACATTTTCAAGCCATGAGCCAAAACGTCCCTCACCGATTGTTTTCGGTATCCAGTTAATTGTCTTATTATTCTTGATAAGATCGTCTTTTACCGCTGTCATCTTTATAAACCACGTATCACGTGCGTAATAGATAAGCGGTGTGTCACATCTCCAACAGAAGGGATAGCTATGTTCAAATTTCGGTGCATTAAATAACAGGCCACGCACATCAAGGTCCTCTAATATAAGCTTGTCTGCATCCTTGCAGAATAAGCCTTCCCATTTAGTACCCTTTGTTGTCATACAGCCTTTTCCGTCAACAAGCTGTAAAAACGGCAAATCATATTTATTGCCGACCTTTGAGTCATCCTCACCGAATGCAGGTGCTATATGAACTATACCTGTACCATCAGTAAGTGTTACGTAGCTGTCGCAGGTTACGTAATATGCCTTATCCTTAAGATCTGCTTGCTCATAAAGACCTGTGTATTTCATTCTTTCAAGATCTTTACCCGAATAAGTTTCTACAGTTTCTATTTCTATGTCCCCAAAATTCGACTCAACCAAAGCTTCGGCAAGAATGTAATAAGTATCCTCTACTTTGATTTTTACATATGTTTCATCGGGATTTACGCATAGTGCCACGTTTGAGGGCAACGTCCACGGTGTTGTCGTCCATGCAAGGAAATACGTGTTTTCCTGTCCCTCTACAGCAAACTTTGCCGTTGCACTGCGTTCTTTTACGTCCTTGTATCCCTGCGCAACCTCGTGAGATGAAAGAGGCGTTCCGCATCGGGGGCAATACGGCACAATTTTATGTCCCTTGTACAAAAGACCCTTGTCCCAGATTTTCTTTAATGCCCACCATTCGGACTCAATAAAGTTATTGTCATATGTTATATACGGATCCTCCATATCTGCCCAGAAACCGACAGTTGATGAGAAATCCTCCCACATACCTTTGTATTTCCATACACTTTCCTTACACTCTTGAATAAATGGCGCAAGACCGTATTCCTCTATCTGATCTTTACCGTTAATGCCAAGCTTCTTTTCAACCTCAAGCTCAACAGGGAGACCGTGTGTATCCCAGCCTGCTTTACGGATGATTTTTGAGCCTTTCATTGTATGGTAACGAGGAATCATATCCTTTATAACACGCGTCAGAACGTGACCTATATGAGGCTTACCGTTAGCAGTAGGGGGGCCGTCGTAGAATGTATATACGTCCCCATCAGCCTTTGTATCAATACTCTTTTTAAATATGTCATTATCTTTCCAGAACTGCTCAATCTTTTTTTCTCTCTCAACGAAGTTCAGATTGGCATCTACTTTTTTGTAAGTTGACATTTTATTCCCTCCATATCATTATACATCTGATAATTATATTACAATATCACGTTCTTGTCAAGTAATTTTTTTGTTATATTATATATGTATGAACACTTTACACAATTTTTTTGATTGTCAAGTATGAAAAACACTAAAAAAGGGCGAAATAAAACATTTTCTCTTGATAAATTTCGCATATTGTGTTATTATGTATTATGTGTACTTATGCAAGCTTAGATTAGCTTGCATTATACTAAAAAAAACAACCCGCAAGGGTAGCATAAAAGGAGAAAGAAAATGAGCAGTAAAATCACAATCATTGGTGCCGGAAGCGTTGGCTCAACTATTGCGTATACTCTTTCAAACGAGGATATTGCATCAGAAATAGTTATGATTGACGTTAACAAGCAAAAGGTTGCAGGAGAGGTAATGGATATTATTCAGGGTGCCTCCTTCCGTGACCCAATATCAGTTATCGCGGGAGATTATGAGGATGCATCAGACTCTGATATTGTTATTATAACATCAGGTATTGCAAGAAAACCTGGTCAGACAAGAATAGAGCTTACACAGACAAATGTTGATATTCTTAAGGATATTACGCCGAAAATTGTCAGTGTTGCACCTAAAGCTCTTTATATTATTGTTAGTAACCCTGTCGATATTATGACATACGTATTCACAAAGATTTCAGGGCTCCCTGAAAGACAGGTTATCGGGTCAGGAACACTTCTTGATACAGGCAGACTTCGTTATGCATTGTCAGAATATTTTGACATTGCACAGAGAAATATCCACGCATATGTTTTAGGTGAGCATGGTGACAGCTCATTTGTAGCATGGTCACTTGCAAAGATTTCAGGTGCTTCAGTTGATGATTATGCGGAAATGATGAGAACATATGGCAAAGAATTTGACGATCTTGACAAAGCGGCTATGGAGGAGTATGTTCATAAGTCAGGCGGAAAAATAATCGAGAACAAGGGCGCAACCTTCTATGCGGTTTCTGTTTCTGTTTGCAGACTTTGCTCGTTATTGCTTTCTGCTCATAACTCAATCTCAACGGTATCTACAATGCTTCATGGTGAGTATGGCATCGAGGGTGTATGCTTGAGCATGCCAAACCTTGTAGGTCCTGACGGTGCAACGGGCAAGGTGCCTGTACACCTTACAGACGAAGAAGTTGAGAAATTGAGACACAGTGCAAAGGTTCTCAAGGACGTAATAGCACAGATTTCTTTATAAACTTATAAACAGTCCGATAAAATCAGACAGGAAGGAGAATTGATTATAACTATGAAATACAGTTATTATCCCGGATGTACGCTGAAAAACAAGGCGGTTGACCTTGACCGTTACGGCAGAGAATCGGCCAAGGCTTTGGGATTTGAATTGGAAGAAATCGAGAATTGGCAGTGTTGCGGCGGCGTTTATCCCCTTGGTGCTGACGAGATAGCATCAAAGCTTTCATCAGTTCGTGCATTAGTCGATGCAAGGGACAAAGGGCAAGACGTTGTCACATTATGCTCGGCTTGTCACCACGTATTAAAGCGTGTGAACGATGATATGAAAAATGTGGAGGATATAAGAACACGTGCCAATAACTATATGGCACTTGACACTCCATATGAGGGTGAAACGAAGGTTTTACATTTCTTAGAGGTGTTGCGGGACGAGATAGGCTTTAGCGAGCTTAAGAAAAAGGTCACAAATCCTTTAAAGGGCAAAAAAATCGGTGCATACTACGGCTGTCTGCTCTTAAGACCGGGAAAGGTTATGGCATTTGATAACCCTGAAAATCCCACAATAATCGAGGATTTCATACGCGCAATAGGTGCAGAGCCTGTTATCTACCCCTATCGTAACGAATGTTGCGGAGGTTACATATCGCTTAAGGAAAAGGAACACGCAAAGAATTTGTGCACAGACATTTGCCAGAGTGCAAAAGGCTTTGGTGCAGATATGTTGATAACTGCCTGTCCATTGTGTATGTACAACCTTAATAAGAGCGGCAACGATATTCCTGTGTACTACTTCACGGAATTGCTTGCAGAAGCTTTAGGCTTAAAGGAGGGTTCTTGTGATGAATAACAGAAAAGAGCTTATCCAAGAAATAAGCGGTGTGAATCCGTACAAATGTATGAAATGCGGTAAATGCTCCGCAACGTGCCCATCATTTGCGGAAATGGACATAAAACCCCATCAATTCGTTTCATATGTATTAAACGATGATGTTGAGACTTTGGCAAATTCCAAATCTCTTTGGAAATGCCTGTCATGTTTTGCATGTGTCGAAAGATGCCCACGTGATGTTAAGCCAGGCAAGCTTATAGATGCGGTAAGACAGACAGTAATAAGACAAAAAGACGCAGACTACCTAAGACCTGACGATATTCCCGAGCTTGCAGCCGAGGACGTTCCGCAACAGCTTTTGGTTAGTGCGTTCAGAAGATACAGGAGGTGAGTCGCTTGCAGAGAATAGGTGTATTTGTCTGCCACTGCGGAAGTAATATCGCCGCAACGGTAGATGTTGCAAAAGTTGCCGAAATGGCAAAGCATGAACCTGGGGTCGTTTATTCGGAGGACTATCAGTATATGTGTTCCGAGGTCGGTCAGCAGAAGATTATTGATGCAATAAACGAACATCATCTGACAGGCATCGTAGTATGTTCATGTTCACCCCGAATGCATGAGGCGACATTCAGAAAATGTGTTGAAAAAGCAGGACTTAACCCATATATGGTTGAGATTGCAAACATACGTGAGCATTGTTCATGGATTCATAAAGACATTGAGGAAGCGACTAAAAAGGCAGTTATCCTTATGCGTGCCGCAGTTGCTAAGGTAAACCTTAATGCACCACTGATGCCCGGCGAGAGCCGCGTTACAAAACGTGCATTGGTAATCGGCGGAGGTATTGCAGGTATACAGACAGCACTCGATATTGCAGATGCGGGCTATGAGGTTGATATAGTTGAGAAAACTCCGTCAATCGGCGGAAGAATGAGTCAGCTTGACAAAACCTTCCCTACCCTTGACTGTTCAGCGTGTATTTTGACACCGAAAATGGTTGAGGCATCAGCACACGAGAAAATCAACATATATACATACAGCGAGGTCGAAAAGGTAACAGGCTTTGTTGGTGATTTCACAGTTGATATAAGAAAGAAAGCAAGATCGGTTGATATAGACAAATGTACAGGCTGCGGAGCTTGTCAGGAAAAATGTCCGTCAAAGAAAAGTCCGAGCGAATTCAATCGCGGACTTAGCACAAGAACGGCTATTTATACTCCTTTTGCACAGGCTATTCCAAACGTTCCTGTTATTGACCGTGATGCTTGTATAAAATTCAAGACAGGCAAGTGCGGACTTTGCTCAACAGTATGTGCTGCAGGTGCAATCGACTACGAGCAGAAGGACGAGATTGTTACACAGAAATATGGTGCAATCGTTGTTGCAACAGGCTTTGATATGATTAAGCTTGATAATTATGACGAGTACGCATACTCACAGAGCAAGGACGTTATAACATCGCTTGAGCTCGAGCGTATTATGAACGCCGCAGGTCCTACAAAGGGACATCTTGAAAGACTATCAGACGGCAAAGCACCTAAAGAAATAGTATTTATCCAATGTGTAGGCAGCCGTTGTGCCGATAATCGCGGTAAGAGCTACTGCTCAAAGATTTGTTGTATGTACACAGCAAAGCACGCAATGCTTATCCGTGACAAGTACCCCGATGTAAACGTAACAGTATTCTATATAGATGTGCGTACACCGGGTAAGAACTTTGACGAGTTTTACCGCCGTGCAGTTGAAGAATACGGTGTAAACTACATAAAAGGTCAAGTGGGTAAGGTTGCCCCCATGCCCGATGGTAAGCTTAAGGTTTACGGCTCTGATTTGATAGACAACAAGCAAATAGAAAAAGAGGCAGATATGGTTGTACTTGCGGCGGCAATCGAGCCTGACCCATCTGTAAGACAGATTGCAACTATGCTTACAGCCTCAATAGATACAAACAACTTCTTGACAGAGGCTCATGCAAAGCTTCGTCCTGTAGAATCACCTACAGCAGGTGTGTTCCTCTCAGGTGT
>CADBPJ010000062.1 GCA_902796445.1 uncultured Ruminococcus sp.
AGAAAAAGCCGAAGCCGGACGATGCGGCGGATGCGCTGGCGGTCGCGATAACTTGTAGTTTCTTATATCAAATGAAGGAAACCGAGAAATATAAGTTTTCTAATTCGCGCAAAAACTAGCGGCAAGAATTTTTAAGAGAAAATATTTTCTCTACTTGATTTTTGCCGTTTAAGAGAGTATAATAGGGTTATGGTATATTTAGATGTTTCAAAAATAGCGAAGAAATGGAGAGTTTCGGAGCGAAGTGTACGGAATTATTGTAATAATGGGCGAGTGCCTGGCGCGAAGTTAGAGGGCGGGGCTTGGCTGATTCCGGAGACGGTTATGAAGCCAGAGCGGATGAAAGCGGATTTAAAACATCCGACGACGCTACTTGAAATTTTACGCGAGGAGGATAGATATAAGGTCTCGGGCGGGATTTATCATAAAATTCAGATTGAGTTAACCTATAATTCAAATCATATTGAGGGGAGCAAGCTGACTCATGACCAGACAAGATATATTTTTGAAACCAATACCATTGATGCGGAGAACTATGTCTTAAATGTTGACGATATTATAGAAACTGCAAATCATTTCAAGTGTATTGATATGATAATTGACAATGCGACATATAAGCTCACAGAAAAGTTTATAAAGGAACTCCATTTCACATTAAAGTACGGCACATCCGATTCAAGAAAAGACTGGTTTAATGTAGGTGAGTATAAAAAACTCCCAAATGAAGTCGGCGGAAAAGAAACCGCAAGTCCTGAAACTGTAGAACAAAAAATCAAGGACTTGTTAAAATCTTATAATCAGAAAAACAAACATACTTTGGAAGAAATAATTGATTTTCATTATAGGTTTGAAATGATACATCCTTTCCAGGATGGAAACGGGAGAGTCGGCAGACTTATAATGTTTAAGGAGTGCCTGAAAAACAATATTGCACCGTTTATCATTGATGACAGCCTTAAAATGTACTATTACAGAGGTCTGTCCGAATGGAATAACGAAAAAGGGTATTTGCTTGACACTTGCCTTGCGGCACAGGATAAATTCAAGCAGTATTTGGAGTATTTTAAAGTGCCATATGAGAAAATACAATCAAACTAAATCGATTTTAAAGGCTTAAAACAGCATAAAACAAGCCTTGTCAACACTCTGAGCGGATTAAAATATCCGCTTTTTTGATACTGACAAATTGAAAATTAAAAAATAAACAATTCAAAAAAACACATCTTATTTTCAATTTTGAACATTGAACGCTTACGTCGGTTTTTGTATAATGGAGATAGATAAAAGGTGAACCGACGGTTTTTAATATCACAAAGAAAGGAATGATAAGAGTGTCTGATTATATTCTTGAGCTAAAGGGAATAACGAAAATATTTCCTGGTGTAAAAGCATTAGATAATGTGCATTTTCAGCTTAAAAAAGGTGAAATTCATGCACTTATGGGCGAGAACGGTGCCGGAAAATCTACATTCATCAAGGTTATAACAGGCGTGCATATCCCAGAGGAGGGCGAGATATATCTAAAGGGTGAAAAGGTTACATTCAAAAACCCAAAGGATGCTCAGCAGTGTAGTATAGCGGCAATATATCAGCATGGAACGACATATCCGTATCTAAGTGTTACAGAAAACATTTTCATGGGGCACGAGAAATTAACTAAGCTACATACTATTGACTGGAAGTGTATGCATAAAGAAGCTAAAGAGCTTTTAGAGCATATTGGTAGTGACATCGACCCGCACGCAAACATGGGTGACTTAACTGTTGCTCAACAGCAGGTAGTAGAGATTGCAAAGGCTATTTCAACACAGGCCGAGATTATCATAATGGATGAGCCGACGGCGGCACTTTCAAAGAGAGAGTGTGAAGGCTTGTACCGGATAACAGAGCAGTTAAGAGATGAGGGTAAGTCAATCATTTTCATTTCACACAGATTTGAGGATATGTACAGACTTGCATCAAGAGTAACTGTTTTCAGAGATTCACAGTATATCGGAACTTGGGATGTTGACGGGATTTCAAATGATGTTTTAATCTCAAAGATGGTTGGAAGAGAAATTAAAGACATTTATCCCAAGCAGGAAGTTAAGCGAGGCAAGGAAATATTCAGGGTAGAGGATCTAAGCAAGACAGGCTACTATCGTGATATAAACTTTAATTTATATGAGGGTGAAATTCTTGCAGTGACAGGCCTTGTAGGTGCAGGAAGAACAGAGGTTTGTCAGGGCATTATGGGTATTGATAAGGTCGATAGCGGAAGAATCTATCTTGACGGCAAGCGTGTAAGAGTCAATCATCCGCAAGAGGCAATGGATGCAGGAATCGGTTATCTTCCTGAGGATAGACAGAAGCAAGGCTTGATTTTGGATTGGAGTCTTGCGCAGAATGTTACTCTTGCAACACTTGAAAAATTTACAAAGGGTAGTATTATTAATCGCAAGAAAGAGAACAATAAGTCGAAAGAGTTGCTTGAAAAGGTTAAGACAAAGGCATTGTCGGTATATGACAAAGCATCAAGCTTATCAGGCGGTAATCAGCAGAAGGTTATTGTTGCTAAGATTCTAAACTCCGACTTAAAGGTTATAATCCTTGACGAGCCGACAAAGGGTGTCGATGTAGGTGCAAAAGCACAGATTTATGAGATTATGTCTGAGCTTGCCGCATCGGGTTATGGTGTAATTATGATTTCATCGGAAATGCCTGAGGTTCTTGGCATGGCAGATAGAATTATGGTAATGAAAGAAGGCAGAGTATCAAGAATATTTGAGGACGCAAAGGACGTTACTCAGGAGATGATTCTTGAAACTGCAATGGATATGTAAGGGTGGTGATTATGATGAGTAAAATAAAGAAATTATTCTCTTCAAACATCAGAGAAATCAGCCTTGTAATCGTAATGATTGTGCTTGCGCTATTTGTTCAGTTCAGGAGCGGCGGAAACTTTCTTACACCTGAAAATATATCAGATATGTTTGCTGAAACTGCCGTTTTGGGTATATGCGCAGTGGGCATGATGTTTGTTATTATAACAGGCGGTATTGACCTTTCAATCGGTGCCATCATGGCGTTTGGCGCAATGGTTGGTTGTACCGTGCTTAAGAATAATCCCGGAATACCAACAATAATAGTCGTAGCTATCGCAATGGCAGTTGGACTTGTGAGCGGACTTGTAAACGGTGTTCTTGTTTCTAAGCTGAAGATTCTTCCCATTATTGCAACGCTTGGTACAATGAACATTTATAGAGGTATCACGTACCTTGTTGCACAAGGAAGCTGGATTAAGCAGCAGGAAATGGGTAAAACATTCCTGTCTCTTGCAACGGGCAAGTTCCTTGGAATAAATAACCTTATAGTAATAGCAATAATTGTGTACATACTTGCGGCGTTCTTTATGACAAAGACACGCACAGGCCGTAAGATATATGCAGTAGGTAACAGTGAGGAGAGTGCAAGAGTATCAGGTATTAAGACAGATAATACTTTAATGCTTGTTTACACATTGCTTGGAGTTATCGCAGGCCTGGCGGGTACACTTTATGTATGTAAATACGGTGTTGCACAGGGTGAAACTTGTACAGGCTACGAAATGAATGTTATTGCGGCATGCGTTCTTGGCGGTGTATCAATCACAGGCGGAACAGGTAGAGTGCCCGGTGTTCTGTTAGGTGCAATCCTACTGGGAATGTTAAACAATGCAATGCCATTAATTCACATCTCGTCATTCTGGCAGGACGCAATAAGAGGCTTGATAATCTTACTCTCAATTATTGCAAACACTCTGATCCAGAGAAATGTTGAGATAAAGGCACTAAGAAGGAGGAATATCTGATGGCTAAAGAGATAGTTAGACAGACGGTTAGCGAAGATGGAACCCGTACCATAGCGGCAAGCAGAGAATTTTCACTAAAGCGTTTCTTCCTTCAGTGGGAATGGATGCTTGTACTGATGCTGATAGCGGTTAATATCTTTAATCTATCGGCATCACCTAATTACGCAAATGCTCGTAATATCCTGAATGCAACAAGAGATTTCCTCGATAAAGCAGTAGTCGTGTTCCCAATGGCATTCGTGCTAATGCTTGGCGAGATTGATATTTCTGTAGCATCAATCATGGCACTATCAGCAACCATTATGGGTGTTGTATATAGAGCAGGTTATCCAATGGCTGTTGCTATGTCTGCGGCACTTATAACGGGAACAATCTGCGGTATGATAAACGGACTCATTCTTGTGAAATTCCGTCAGCTGTCATCAATGATAGTAACACTTTCAACACAGATTATCTATCGGGGAATAGCATTGATAATTCTTGAAACCAACTCTGTCGGAGGATTCCCCAAGTGGTTTGGAAGCATAGCGGCAGGCAAGGTTGGTCTTGTACCGTACGGACTTATATTCATAGTATTTGAAGCATTATTCTTTGCATATCTTTTGCACTATACAAAGTTCGGCAGAAGATGTTATGCAATGGGTAATTCTGTAACAGCGGCACAATATTCAGGTGTCAGAACAGACAGAATAAAAGTAATTGTATATACAATGGCAGGTTTATTCTCGGCGGTTGCTGCAATATATCTTGCATCAAAGATGTCAAGCGTTCGTCCTGATATTGCAAAGGGCTATGAGCTTGATATAATAGCTATGGCAGTATTGGGTGGCGTATCAACATCAGGTGGCAAGGGTAGAATACTTGGCGCATCACTTGCAATACTTGTAATAGGTTATCTAAGATATGGTCTTGGCTTAATGAATGCTTCAAGCCAGATTATAATGATAGTTGTCGGTGCACTGCTAATCTTGACGGTTGCAATTCCGGGATTAAAAGAAAGCGTTGGCAACACAAACTGGTTCAGAAAACTAACCAGGCACTAAACCAAGTTTATTACCGATACAGAGGTTGTATCGGAAAATAAAAATAAAAAAGAGAGGAAGATTCATCATGAAAATCAAAAGAATTTTGGCAATCGGACTTGCCACAGTAATGAGCGCAGCTCTATTTGCAGGTTGTGGAAACAACAACGCAGGCGGAGACACAGCATCAAAGGGTAATGGTACATACGCCTTCATTGCAAAAGACGTACAAAATCCATATATGCAGAAGGTATATGAGGGATTTGAGGAGGCTTGTAAGGATATTGGTGTTACACCTCTTTACAAAGGGCCTGAGGCTGCCACACCTGAAAAGCAGATTGAAATCATTAACCAGTTAGTAGCTCAGGGCGTTTCAGGTATCGCTATCACAGCAAACGACCAGGACGCACTTCAGCCCGCACTTGAGGAAGCAATGGCAGCAGGCATTCCTGTTATCTCGCTTGACTCTGCAGTTAACAAGGATTCAAGAATGACTCACATTCAGCAGGCAGATCCTGAGAAGATTGGCAGAGCACTAATTCAGGCAGCATACGAGATGGTTGACGGCGAGGGCGGAATTGCTATTCTATCAGCAACAGCTCAGGCTACAAACCAGAACCTATGGATTGAGTGGATGAAGAAAGAGCTTGAAGAAAATCCCGACAAGTATGCAAAAACACCTCTTGTAAAGGTTGCATACGGTGATGATGATCCTACAAAGTCAACATCAGAGACACAGGCATTATTGCAGAACCCTGATGTAAAGGTTATCATAGCTCCAACAACAGTAGGTATGCTTGCAGCAGGTAAGGTGCTTCAGGATAAGAAATCAAGCGTACTTCTAACAGGTCTTGGATTACCATCAGAGATGGCTCCATTCATTGAGGATGGCACATGTCCTTGGATGTATCTATGGAACCCTGTAGAGATAGGCAGACTTTCAGCATACACAATGAATGCTCTTGTAAATGAAGAGATTACAGGAGCAGTAGGTGAGACTTTCACAGCAGGTGCTATTGGCGAAAAGGCTATAACAGAGGCTGCTGACGGCGGTACTGAAGTTATGGTAGGCGATCCGTTCAAGTTCGACAAGGACAATATTGCACAGTGGAAGGAAGTTTATTAAGCAATAATACCCCCATATAAGCGACCCGGCCTTCATGGTCGGGTTGCTGTTTTTTTTTACTGTTTTTCTTATAAATTGACGATTGACAAAGAGGGGAATTTAGTATAAACTAATAATATCAGGACTGTTTGTTTGGTGGTGGGGAATATGAATAAAAGGAGTATATTCAATCGAATAGTGTGGCCGTACGCATTGCTTATAACCGCAATCTTGTCGGTTACATTCGTTTTTGTGTATAGAGCACAGCTGCAAAAGGCAAAGAGTGATTTTTATGAATCTGCTGAGCAAATGGCTGTGCAAAATGCGAGGATTCTTGATTCATATCTTGAGGGCATGAACTCCATTGCCGAGCAGGTAAAGTACCAGGATGAGATTACCAAATATTTTTACTATGCAAAGGAAAACCCCTGTGAAGGAAACATATTCAAACGGGATATTGAGGTAGGAATAGATATCTCTTCAAGATTAAAGGGCTTACTGATGGGTAGATCTCCCGATTACAGTATTTTCATATTCAATGGTGATGGCGACTATGTTTCAAGTCAAGACTATGCTGTTGACAGTGAATTGGCAAGTGCGATGATAACAGAGGAGTCGTTTACCAATGAGCTTATGCGGATTAAGGCATCGAACGGAACATTAATTTTACCGTTGCATAAGGATAGATGGTCACGCTCCAACTCGGAATATATAACTTTAGCAAAAGAGCTAAAGAATGACTACTCCGATGAAAATGCAGGTATAATCGAGATAAGATCGGAGTTCCCTGCTGATTTTGAAACGGAGCTTGGACATAACAGACTTTTTATTAGAAACAAAAATGATAACTCAATAGTTTATCCGATAGGTGCGGATATGCCAAGCACCAATTCATACATAACCGCACCGTTATCTTATGAACAATGGGATGTCGTACTTGAGTTTGGGGGTAATATGAGGACGGCTCTTGACAGAAAAACGATTATCGTTTTTGTTGTACAGTACATAACATTGATTTTTGCATTGTTCCTATTAACAATGCTTATTGGAAGATATATTTCAAAGCCGATACTACAGCTTAGTGAAAATGTACGATTTATTGCAAACCCCGGGGAAACCCTTGCAAGAGTTGAGGGCGGAATTGTCGAAATTGAAGAGTTGGAGGATAGCTTTGCTCAAATGCTTGAACGACTTTCTGAGTATTCAGAGAGGGAGAAAAAAGCGTATATGCTTGCACTTCAGGCACAAATGAATCCGCATTTTCTATATAATATGCTGACAGTCATCGGAGCCCAGGGCATTGATGCGGGTTGTGAAAAGGTATATGAGATGTGTACCGAGCTATCGCATATGTTGCGATATGTAGCGGCGTATGAAAATGTTACTGTAAGGCTATCCGAAGAGCTCGTGCATACGAAAAACTATCTGTCTCTGATGAAAGCGCGGTATGAGGAATATTTTGACTATTCACTAAAAGTGAGTGATGAGCTTTTGGATATGCCTGTGCCAAAATTATTTATTCAACCGCTTGTTGAGAATTCTTTTGTGCATGGTTTTAAGAGTGTTGAGCCGCCTTGGCGGGTTGATATTTCTATGACAGGTACTCGCAAGTCATGGGAGTTAAGAATAAAGGACAACGGGATCGGAATTTCAAAGGAAAATGCCGACGAAATTATAAGGAGAGCCGATGAATGTTGCAAAAATATGGGTGTAGGTCATATTGGCGGACTCGGTATGGTAAATACTATAGTAAGACTAAGGATGACTCACAGCAAGAACATTAAATGCGAAATCAACGGCGAAAACGGTATAGAGATTATAATAAGAATGGAGGAGGAAACGGATGTATAAACTACTCATTGTAGAAGATGAACCGCCTATCATGAGGTCAATCAAGCACACCTTTGAATCTGCCTCAAACGGGATGTGGGCTATTGAAACTGCTATGAATGGCAAACAAGCACAAGCTATGCTTGAAAAAGAAAGCTTTGATGTTGTTGTTACGGACATAAAAATGCCAATTATGTCAGGGATTGAGCTTGCAGAATGGATATATGACAACCGTCTTGATACATTCGTTGTCATCCTAAGTGGATATTCAGACTTTGAATACACCAGAAAAGCATTGGAGTACAGGGTTTTCGATTATCTGTTGAAGCCTGTTTCTCTTGAAGCTATTTCGGAATTAAACGTTAAGTTAAAGAAAGAGCTTGAGCCAAAAGTGGCGCACAAGCGTATTCGGGAGGGCACATCGGCAATTATGCTTGCTTGTGCAGGTGCATACCTGCTTTATGATTCAGAGGTAATGATGCCTGGAGTGTCGTTTTGGTCAGATGAAATCATTGAGCGGTTTATGGAAAGAGAGCTCCGTGATGGGGAGGGGTACATATTTTTTAATGAAAGTGCACAAGCAGAGAGATATGTTGCAATTCAGGCAGGTTCGGAGAAACGCCATCGAGAAATAATTGATAAGTTTTATTCGTTCATTTCCAACAGAGAATTGCCTGTAACATTGATATATGATGCATCGGTTTTGTTTGAGGATATGGGTCGCAATTTCCAAAAGCTCCGCCGTTGTCTGATAAAGAAATTGATTTTAGGAAAATCGCAGATGATTGATATATGCGATAACATTGACACCTTTGTTGAGGTTAGCTGTCCATACACCCTTGGAGATATAGAAAAGGCGGTATCGGTTATCAGTACGGGCAACAGGGAGGAACTCAGGAAAATTCTTTCGGATTTATTTGATAAAATGCGTGAGGCTAATTCTACTCAGGAAGAAATCAATGATATGCTGAATGTCATTCTTGACACCTATGTCCTAAAAAATCCGGGTAATGTCAGCCGCCGCAATACGTCCGTAAAGCATGAGTTTATCAATGCACTTGCAGGATTTGTATCATACAACGAGCTTCTTGATGAAGTATTGGAAATTATGATGACATTGTATGTTGACAAGCCTAATGCCGACAGATATGAAAAGCTATCAAACGAGGTTGAATCATACTTGATAGTAAACTACAAAAAAAGCATTTCAAGTGAAACATTGGCTTCGGAATTTGGATTTGTTCCAAGTTATATCAGCAGAATTTTTAAGCGTCAAAGGGGAATGTCACCGAACGAATTTTTAACGAAATACAGAATAGAGATGGCAAAGCGCCATCTTAGGGAGCAACCTGACCTAAAGATTCGCGAGATTGCATGGATGGTAGGGGTTAAGGACTCGTATTACTTTTCAAAGATATTTAAGAAAGAAACAGGTGTATGGCCATCGGAGTATGTGAAAGCAACAAGCAACAATTAAAATGGAGCATCGGTTTGATGCTCCATTTGAATTGTTATATTAGTTATTGCCTGCCATCGCAGCAACCTCTGCTGCAAAGTCATCTTCCTTCTTCTCAAGACCTTCGCCTGTTTCAAAACGAGCAAATTTCTTAAGTGTGATTGGTGCACCAACCTTTGAAGATACCATTTCAAGATACTTGGCAACTGATTCCTTGTTCTCAGCCTTAACATAAAGCTGTTCTAACAGACATACTTCCTTAAGCTCCTTAGCAAGTCTGCCTGAAATCATCTTTTCGATAATCTCGTCGGGCTTTGAAGCATTCTTAGGATCATTCTTAAGCTGAGCTATAAGGATTGACTTCTCATGCTCCTTGTAGTCCTCAGGTACATCATCGCTTGAAAGATACTTTGGATTAAGAGCCGCAATCTGCATTGCAACGTTTCTCAAAGCTTCCTTAACCTCATCATTTGCAGGAGCATCAGCCTCAACTAATACGCCAATCTTACCTGCGGCGTGAATATAGTCAACTACGACACCTGTTGTTTCTATTCTCTCAAAACGGCGGATATTCATATTCTCACCGATTTTTGCAATCTTCTCTGTCAATAGATCGCCTACAGTTACACCATCGCACTCTACTGCCTTAAGAGCCTCAACATCAGCAGGAGCTGCTGTTGCTACTGCCTTTGCAACGTTGCCTACAAACTCTCTGAAGTCTGCGTTCTTTGCAACGAAGTCAGTTTCTGAGTTAACCTCTACCATAACACCTACGTTACCGTCAATGTATGACTCAACGATACCCTCTGATGCTATTCTGCCTGCCTTCTTTGCAACTGTTGCAAGACCTTTTTCTCTTAGAATTTCAACAGCCTTTTCCTTGTCGCCGTCTGTTTCTGTAAGAGCCTTCTTACAGTCCATCATACCGCAACCTGTCATTTCTCTTAGTTCCTTAACGTCACTTGCTGTAAATGCCATTGTTAGTTCCTCCTATTTCAAAATACTTGTATATAAATTATTCTGCATCCTCTGTTACTTCTTCAAAAACCTCTGCCTCAACAGTTTCTTCCTCTGCAACATCTTCTGATACAACCAAAGCATCCTCGCCCTGTCTGCCCTCAATTATAGCATTTGAAATTGTTGATGCAATAAGCTTAACCGCACGGATAGCATCATCGTTACCCGGGATAACGTAATCAACCTCATCAGGGTCACAGTTAGTATCTACGATTGCAACAACAGGGATACCAAGCTTCTTAGCCTCAGCTATAGCTATCTTCTCTTTTCTTGGGTCAACAACGAACATTGCACCTGGAAGCTCCTTCATATCCTTGATACCGCCAAGGTTTTTCTCAAGCTTATCTCTCTGGTTCTTTAGGTTTATAACCTCTTTTTTCGGCAAAAGGTCAAATGTGCCCTCTTCTTCCATCTGGTTGATTTGAGCAAGTCTTGCAATTCTCTTCTCGATTGTCTGGAAGTTTGTAAGCATACCGCCCAACCATCTGTTGTTTACATAGTACATACCAACACGCTCTGCCTCTTCCTTGATTGAGTCCTGAGCCTGCTTCTTTGTACCTACAAATAATACATCCTTACCGCTTGCGGCGATGTCACGAATGAAATAGTAAGCTTCCTCTACCTTCTTAACTGTCTTCTGAAGGTCGATGATATAGATACCATTTCTCTCTGTGAAGATATACGGAGCCATTTTAGGGTTCCATCTTCTTGTCTGGTGTCCGAAATGAACACCTGCTTCTAAAAGCTGTTTCATTGAAATTACGTTTGCCATTTTAAAATTCCTCCTTGTTTTTTAATCCTCCGCATAAATCTTGCTATATGCCAACCTCGGCAAAAAGGCAAACAGGCATATACATTATGCGTGCGTATTTTCATACCGAATTATTTTACCATTTTATTATTGTTTTGTCAAGTGGTTTTGACAAAAAAGTTGTATTTTAAAGCATATATTTGCAGATAATCTTACTGAGGTGTAAAGTTTGAATAAAATCGCCCATCTCGCACACTTACGCTCACTCGCATACACAAAGTATAGTCTCGTTTGCGTAAGTGCGCAATCTGAACGATTTTCTTTCAAACT